>DASUHB010000068.1 GCA_036273715.1 Gemmatimonadaceae bacterium | reverse complement strand
ACGCTGCGCACGCTCCTGGCCGCGTACGAAACCCGCCGCAATAAGGAGAAGGCGACGATCACCTGGCAATTCACCAATGAGAAAGCCCGGGTCAAGCTGCACCGTCTGTACCCATCAAATCCTCAGTGACTAACGTCTAGTGGCTTGTTGTTGCGCATAACCCGAGAGGCGTTGAGGAACGAAGCATAGAGACAACCGCCATACTTGCGCCTAATCATGGGCTCTTGCGGCGCGGTGTGTCAAGTATGTTATTGCCCAAATTTGGGTGTTCTTCTACAAAAGGTTACGTGCAATGCGCCACAAATATGGTTTTTTCAACTATGTCGGCTTTAGCTGGTGACCAAACCGACGAAAGGAAGCTGTCGCTGACATGGCCCCTGTTGGGTAACTTCAGTCATCTAGATCAGCCACCAAGGAATCGCGCAAAACCGCAACGGGGAGCACCTGTGGATCCGTGGGCGAGATCGCGGGGTCACAACTGTGGCTTGTGATCGCGGCGTACTTCGCGAGTGGAATATCGGCTGGCTTGGTTGTTGGTCTAGTGCGTCCATGGACGCGCCGCAGGCTTGGGGCGATACTCGTCGGTATAGTTGCCGCGTTCCCTGCCGGTTTGGCGCTCCAACTGGCGTACGACCTGGATACTCGGAATGCCTTCCGCTGGTCTGTCGCCTTAGTATTTGCACTCATTGCTGGGTGTTAGGCGGCTTGATTCGTTGGAGCTAAACTTGGGGACGTGCCAATGATACGCCAGATGAGGGACGCCAGTCGCCAGTCGAGATATCTTCTTAGGGTTAAACGAGTTGCCCCGCCTGACAATTCGTTGTTAGGCGCGGCGTCTTGCTTGGCTCCTCAAATGTTGATCGCGAGGTTTGCGATTTCGTCGCATAGCCGCGACGGAAAACGGCTTGGCATGCCGTGACGGCACGCGCCGTCCCATGATCGAATTTCTCTTGCTATCGTCGCGACGGATAATCACACGCACAACCGATTGACGGACGAGGCCGTACCCGCCCCACACTCTCAGCTCAATGCCGCCGGCGGCCATTGCTCGGCGCGGGAGAGACCCGAGCACCGACGCGGCCTGCCAGCCCTGTGTGAGTTCGGGTAGGTGATCGCGGGAAGGAGCGGTGATTGTAGTCGCCTGCGCCGGTGCGGAATGGCCGACGGCGCTTGTCGCAAAATTCAGTGCTGCGAACCGAGCGCGCATTCCCCCTCCAAGTGTCAAGACTTTGGGTCAGGGCTGCGCAGTTGTCGATTGCCGTAGCCACAGGGCGCTCGGTCCGCCGCCGACGAGCACGGGCGGCGTCGGTTCGCCGCAGGCGTAGGGATTACCCGCGGTCCATGATCCTCCCCAGCAGAACGGGCGACCTTGCGCATCGAGGCCACACATGGCACCCCCGAGCGATCGTGCGAGGACGACGAGGTTCTCTCCGCCGCCCAGTGAAACAGGCCGTCGTGCGCATGGCCACACATCGCCCGCACCATTGGTGCAATGCTCTGTCGCCCTCAGGGGGCTCACCCCGCCGCCTTGCGACGACCCCCAGCACTGAATTGCGCCGGCCTGCGTTAGGCCGCAGGTGTCGGCATCACCGGTCGCAGAGAGCGTGCGGTAGCGCGCGTCCCCCGCGATCGGCGTCGGTACATCGTGATCGGCATCGGTATCGCCGGAGCCCAACTCGCCGAACTGGTTGCTGCCCCAGCAGTAGCCGTGTCCGTCGCTCGTCACGGCACAGGTGTGTTTGCCGCCGACGGTGACGCTGGAGAAATGCGCGTCGCTGGCAACGCGAACTGGTGTTGGGCTGGACCGATGCGAGCCGTTGCCTAACTGACCATCGCGGTTGTCGCCCCAACACACGATGGTCGCATCCGTTAGGACCCCGCACGTGTGCGCAAAGCCGGCCGCGAGATCGCGAAAGTGCAACGTCGGTGAAACGCGGATCGGAGTCGAGCTGCACGGGACGATTTTCAACATCTCATGGCACCGCTCCGCGAGAACGGACAAGGTTCCTAACTGGCCGTCGGCATTCGATCCCCAGCAATACGCCGTGGAGTCGCCGGCGATACCGCAGGCGTAGCCGACGCCGGCGGAGACGAGCGTGAACGATGGCAGGCCGGCTGCTTTGACGGTGCCACCGCGCAGGTACGAGTTGACATAGCCCAGGCCGAGCTGGCCAGCGGTATTCTCACCTCCGCAATACACCATGCCCGTGCCATCAAGTCCGCAGAAGAACGAGAATCCGACACTGATTGTCGTTAGGCGTGGCGCACCCTCGAGCGGGGTCGGGAGCCTGCCGTCCCGTGCGTTCGAAAGTGGCCAGCCGCCCCAACAAACGGCATCGCCCCGTGTCGTGACACCGCACGTCCCGTCGACACCAGTGTTGATCTGCGTGAGGTGCAGCGACACGACGTCGATGCTGTGCTCGGCAATGCGATGGGGCGCACGCGCGATGATCGTCGTTCTTCCGATTTTCTTGGCGCGGACCAAGCCGCTCGAATCGATCGTCGCTATCGTCGTGTCGGAAGCGTACCACCGAATTTGAGTCTGGCTCAGTTGGTTTATCCACGCTACGGAATCTCGTAGGAATACGCGCGTCGTGTCGCCGACGGGCAGCGAGTCCCAGTCTGCCTGCGTGGTGAGTCTGGAGCGCTGCGTGCCTGGCGGCGGATGCATCGCGAGCGCTGCAGAATCGAGCGGCGGCAGCGGACACGGAATCCTCACCAGGGTGACGGCCGTGGTTGGATCCGGAGCGCCAGTCTTCATGTCCGAAAAGGTCGACGCTGTTCCGCGCATCGTAGTCCCATGTATTCCGACTTGCGCGACCAATCCACCGAACCCGTTGCTAAACACAATCGTGATCGAATCCCTTCCGACGCGCGTCCAGGAAATGGGCCGGGCGAAGTACCGTTGCGGCGTCGAGGCCCACACAACGCGCGTTTGGGCGCAATCGAAGGTCCCTGTTCCGAGTATGGAGTCCAGTCGGAATGGCGGCGGCATCGGAATGCGTTTATCGGCCGGGGACGCCGGCGTGGGTCGTATCATCCGATAACAGCCGACCAACGGATCGGCGGCGAGCATGGTGGCCGGTGCCACGGACGAAGTCCTGTTCGCGCTCGGATACATCCACAGCAGGAGCAACGCCGGCCAGGTTCGCGTCATTGGTACGTTCTCCGTTACATCGCGTCCACGGACTGCTGTTGAGACCAGAAATACCATCTGTCTCTGTTAGACGCCAGATCGCGGCAGAATTGCACATGCGGCGGCCACACGCTTTGACCCGACCCCGCGTTTCGCCGAGGGCACTGGTGATGTCGATCGCGTTCAGTGGCTGCTGAGCGGCAGAGCGTCGAAATGGATCGCCGTCAACTTTGCGGATGCCAAGTTCCATCTGCCGTCTAACGGACACTCGCACTATCTCGAAGTAACCTCGCTGTCCGTCAATGCGATCGAGGCAGGTTCCGACGCGCCGTTAGGGTGTAAGGTGGAACGATCGGCGCGCTCGGAGTCACTGTGGCCTCTGGCAGACTCTACCGCACCGACGCGGAATGCAACGAACCTCATCGCCATTAGCCTAACCCTCTGAAGCGCAGTCGACGGGGAATGTCCGTTACCATCCAACCCAACCTACGCAGCTATACTTATAGTAGGAACGGATGTTACCTCGACATTTCTCGGCTTATCCTGCCCGGTTGTCGGGCCGCGAGACGCTCCCAAATAACTCGAGACGGAAGCGCTGAGCGACTCGACGCCGCCTGCTCAACCTGCGCATCGGCCTCGATCGAATAGCGGCGACTATACCGGGAGAAGGAGGCACGCTACCCATCGCATCGCTTGACGCCCGAGTTGGGCACTGATATTGTGCATAGGTAATAAGGTGACATATCACAGCGTTACCTATCGCCCATGACCGCTCGCTCGCTCGACCTCATGCAGGGCACCGTCGACGTGCTCATCTTGCGGACGCTCGCCTGGCGCCCCATGCACGGTTACGGCATCGCCCGCTTCGTGCGCGAACGCTCCCAAGGCGCCATCGCCATCGAGAGCGCCGCGCTCTACCAGGCCCTCCACCGCCTCGAACACAAGAAGTGGGTGCGGTCGTCGTGGAAACTCACCGACACGAATCGGCGCGCCCGCTGCTATGAACTCACCGCGCTCGGCCGCACGCAGCTGCGCGCCGAACGCAAACAGCTCCACACCTACATCGACGCATTGCAGGCGGTGCTCGGTCCCGTTTAGGCATCGCGCACCGCGGAGGGCGCCCCGATGGCTCGCCTCACTGACCGACGGCTCTTTCAGCTGCCCTGGCGCTCCGCCGGGCGGATCCGCGCCGACGTCGATGACGAGATCCGCTTCGATCTCGACATGCGCACCGCCGAGCTCGTCGAGCAGGGCATGCGAGAAGTTGATGCGCGGCGGCAAGCCCTCGCCGAGTTCGGGAATCTCGACGAGACGCGGCGGTACTGCGCGTCGGTGGATCGCGCGTCACAGCGCGCTGACGGACGAGCCGAGTGGATGGCCGAAGCATGGCAGGATGCACGCGTACTTTGGCGCGGCGTGCGGCGAGCGCCGTTCTTCGCGCTCGTCGTGCTCATGACGATCGCGCTCGGCATCGGTGCCAACACCGCGGTGTTTTCCGTGGTGCGCTCGGTGCTGCTGGCCCGGCTGCCGTACCGCGAGCCGGATCGGCTGGTACGGCTCTACGGCACCGCCCCGGGAAAGCCCAACGCTCAAGGCATGTTGACACCGGTCGAGATTTCCGCCGTGCAGCAGTCGCGCGCATTGACCGGCGTCGGTGTCTGGGGCTGGTTCGGCGGCGTGACCTACGTGGGCGACCGGAGCACCGAACAATGGGAAAGCGTCCAGGTCACGCCCGACTTCTTCCATGTGTTAGGCGTACGGCCGTGGCTCGGGCGTACCATCGATTCGCGCGATGTCGGGCCCGACGCGGCGCCGGTTGCCGTGCTCACCTATCCCATCTGGCAACAAAACTTTGGCGGCGACTCGTCGATCATCGGACGCGACATCCGACTCAACGCTCAGGTGGTCACGGTGGTCGGTATTCTCCCACCGGGATTCGTCTCGCCCGATCGATCGCCGGCGGTGTGGTTCCCGCTCGACCCTCGATCGCTATTCGCCGATCCCGTGGCCGCCGAGCACCGGCGGGCCTACCGGGCCGTTGGGCGGATGGCCAATGGCATCGGGGTCACCCAGCTGCGAACCGCTTTCGAGGTCACGGCGAGCCGCATCCGAGACGCACATCCGGCGCTGCTCGATGAGTCGCCGGTTGCCGCTGTGCCGTTGCACGACGACCTGGCGGGTCCCATTCGTCCGGCACTGCTCGCTGTAATGGCGGCGGCCGTGCTCGTCCTCGTACTGGCATGCGTGAATCTGGCGGGACTATTTCTGTCGCGCGCGTTGGCGCGGCAGCGGGAGCTCGCGGCGCGCGCCGCGTTGGGCGCGGGACGCGGACGGTTGGTGAGGCAGCTCCTCACCGAGAGTGTCGTGCTCGCCCTCGGCGGCAGCGTGCTCGGCGTCGCGCTCGCGTACTGGGCGACACCGCTGCTCGTAGTGGCCGGTCGGGCGGTGATGCCGTCGCTGGCGCCGGCGCATATCGATCTCACCGTGTTGGGCTTCACGTTAGGCGTGACGCTTGCGTGCGCGCTGGCGTTCGGGCTCGCCCCCGCGCTGATCGGCACCCGGTTCGACCTTCAGGGCTCCCTCGCGTCGGTGAGCCGCACGGCGTCGGGCGGCCGTACCGTCAGGCGGGCGGGGAAGCTGCTTGTCGCGACGCAGGTCGCGCTCGCTGTCGTGCTCCTCGTCGCGGCCGGTCTGCTCGGCCGCACGCTGTCGGCGCTCGAGCACACGGGTGTCGGGTACGACACGAGCCGGCACGTCCTGACGTTCACCGTGGCGCTGACGCCGCCGCCGTACCAGGATTCCTCGCGACAAACGGCGTTCTTCGATCAATTCCTCACGCGCGTGCGCGCGCTCCCGGGCGTGCGCGCCGCCGGGACGGTGGTGGTCGCGCCGTGGCAGGGCTACACCGCCGGCGGCGCGGACTCGCTCTTCATCGATGGCCTGCCGAACGACGCGCGCGCTTCCAACATGGCGAGCCGGGTGACCGTCTCGCCCGACTACTTCGCGGCAATGTCGATTCCGCTCCACGCCGGGCGCATACTCACGCGCCGGGATCGAGCCGATGCGCCGTTAGTGGCGGTGATCAACGACGGCATGGCGCGCCATCTCTGGCCCGGTGCGAGCGCACTCGGCCAACGCATCCGACTCGGCGGTCAACACGCGCCGTCGATCGAAATCGTCGGCGTGGTTGGGGACGTGCGCGCATTCCCATGGCAGGAGGCGCCGCCGACCGTGTACCTCTCGTCGCTGCAGCGCCCGCAGCGCTGGGGCACGATTGTCGTTAGGAGTGACAGCGATCCACGGATACTCGTGCCGGCAATTCGAGCCGTTCTCCATCAGCTCGATCCCGAGCTGCCGATGCCGTCGGCCGGAGTGGAAACCATGGATGCGGTACTGGCCAACATGCTCGCTCGTCAGCGGCTACCGCTTTTTTTTACTGCCGCGTTCGCGGCGTTCGCGCTCATCCTCGCGGCGCTCGGCGTCTACAGCATCATGGCGTACTCGGTGACAGCGCGCGAGCGCGAATTCGGCATTCGCACCGCGCTCGGCGCGCGGAGGACGAACGTGCTGGCGCTCGTTGTTCGCCAGGGGATGGCGATGGCAATCGTGGGCGCTGTTGCTGGAGTGTTGATCGCGGCTGCCGCTGCGCGCCTGCTGTCATCGCTGCTCATTGGCGTGTCGCCATACGATCCGGTGACGTTCACGGCGGTGCCGATCGTGCTGCTGGCCGTGAGCGCGGTGGCGTGTTTCGTTCCGGCCCGGCGTGCGATGTCCGTCGACCCGTTGGAGGCGCTGCGAGCCGAGTAGCGACGCCTGCCTCACGGAAGGTGGATGGCGGCGACGCCGGCGGAGGCGTGTCGTCCGTCACGTCCTAACGACGGTCAGCGCACGATGTTGATGGCGATCGCCGGCGTGATCGATCGCGTGGTATTGTGCCCCTGCGGGATGACGCGCAACGCCAAGAGCACGCCGATATTCGGCGTCCAACTGTATTCGACGGCCGGCGCGATCGCGAAGGCGTCGGCCGCGGGCGCGTCGTGGTGGCTCGGCTCGATGAGCGGACTGGCCGCGAGCTCCGCACCGCGCACGCGTGTCGCCGCCTGATATCGATCGTTGAATTCGAGCGCGAGGGCCCAGCCGCGAGTGAGGCTGTACTCCCAGGAAACGTCGGCCACCGATGTCGCGCCGGGTGTCGCGGTACCGTGGAACGCAGCGTCGGTGCCGTACACGCTCACGCCGTGCACTGACGCCGTGCTCGAGAATCCTTGCGACACATTGACCCGCATCCGCAGGATCCTGCCGTTAGGCAGCCAGAAGTAGCTCTGCGTGTACAGCGACAGGGTGGTGCTGTAGACGCCGCTGCCGAATCCATCGCTCGTGCGCGCGCCGAGCCGGTCGTAGCGGCCGGTGGGGAAAGTCTCGGTCACGTTGAAGGCGGTCGCCGGAAGCCAGCTTCCTGGCCGATGGCGGAGGAGCCGAAGTTGGGCGATCGCACTCACGTCGCCTAACCCGACGCCGGAGCTGCTCGGCGCTCCCCCCGCGGTGTTGAATCCGGCGGTCGGCGACGCGCCGATGGTGAAGCCGTCGACGAGCCCGTAGAGAACGTAGGTGAGCGTTCCGTAGCTGTTCGCCTGTCCGGCACGCACATCGTAGAAGTACGGCTCGATGAGAAAGTGTCCGGGTGTCAGCGTACCCGCGGAGGGCGCGAGCAATGGACCGGTCCACCAGGCGTCGCTGAGCGCCTGATGCGGCGCGGGGCAGGCGGGCGTGCACGTCGCCATCGTGTCGGCCGTCTGCGCGCCGGCACGCGAAGCGAGCGTGACAACCGCGCATGCTGTGAGACTCCAGGCGACTCTGGCGAACGCCGTCATCAGCGGCTCCGGTGTAGTTAGGCGGACGCGGCCGCGGCGAGCGGCCGCCGGCTTCACGGTGCAGAATAGGACCGCGAGTGGCTTGCCTCAATAACCGCTTAGGCGCAAACTGATATGACCACTTTCAAGGATCCGGCATGTCGCGTTTGGCTCCGAGCTTCGTGCCGCCGGTCGCGATCGACGCGCGACGGCGCACGCCCCTGTATCGACAGGTGTACGAGTGGTTTCAGGCGGCGATCCTGGCGGGCCAGCTCAAGCCGGGGCAGCGCGTGCCGTCCACGCGCCAGCTCGCAACCGAGCTCGGCGTGTCGCGCATCCCGGTGTTGGGCGCGTACGAGCAACTGCACGCCGAGGGGTATCTGGAGACGTTCGTCGGGGCGGGGACGTGTGTTGCCAGGTCGATACCCGAGCGCACGCCGCTCATCGGCAGACCGGCCGCGCGCCACGGCGCGGTCCGCCCGACTAACGGAGCGGGGCCGCGCCGCGGGTCGCGGTTGGCGGGCACGATTTTCCAGACCGACCAGTCGTGGTTAGGCAATCCGGGTGCGTTCCGCATCAGCCTGCCGGCGCTGGACCAGTTCCCGACCGCGGTGTGGGCGCGGCTCGTGAACCGGCACGCGCGCCGCGTGACGCGCGCGATGATGGCGTACGGCGATCCGATGGGCGACCGGTCGCTGCGCGAGGCGATCGCGGAGTACCTTGGCGCGGCGCGCGCGGTGCGGTGCGATGCGTCGCAGATCATGGTGACGACGGGATCGCAGCAGGGATTGTTGGTCGCGGCGCGGGTGCTGCTCGACGCGCGCGATCGGGTGTGGGTGGAAGATCCGGCGTATCCCGGCGCGCGGCAGGCGCTCTTGGCGGCGGGCGCGCGCATGATCCCGGTTCCCGTGGATGACGAAGGGCTCGACGTCGCTCGCGGCGCCCGCGCGGCGCCGACCGCGCGGGCGGTGTACATCACGCCCTCGCACCAGCATCCGTTAGGCGTGACGATGAGCGCGACCCGGCGCATGACGCTGCTCGACTGGGCCTCGCGCGCCGGCGCCTGGATCATCGAGGACGACTACGACAGCGAGTACCGGTTCGACAGCCGGCCGATCGCGTCGCTCCACAGCATGGACACCGACGCGCGGGTGATCTACGTCGGCACGTTCAGCAAGGTGCTGTTCCCGGCCCTCCGGTTAGGCTATGTCGTCGTGCCCAAGGACCTGATCCCGGCGTTCTCGGCGATGCGCGATGCGTTCGACGTGTTCTCATCGACGCTCTATCAGGCGGTCGTGAGCGATTTCATCCGCGAGGGGCATTTCGCCCGTCACATCCGGCGCATGCGCATGGTGTACATGGAACGGCGGCAGGCGTTGGTCGATGCCTTACGGGAGGAGGTCGGCGACGGCCTCGAGGTCATCGGCGCGGCGGCGGGGCTCCATCTGGCGGTGATGCTCCCGCGGGGGATGAGCGACGAGGCCGTCGCACGCCGGGCGGCGGCACGGAGCATTCTGGTCACGCCGCTCTCCGGTTGCTATTTCAAGCGGCCCGCGCGGGGCGGGCTCATCCTTGGCTACGGCGGGGTCACTTCTCACGAGATCCGCGAAGGTGTGAAGAAGCTTGCGCAGTGTGTGGACAATTAGTTGCGCATCGGCCGAGGGCCCGTTTTGGTCGCGCGACCGAAGGTGCTCTTCCTAACGGGCCGCGGGCGCGTCATATTGGTGCGCCCAAGGCCTGGCATCGTGGCGTCGAAGACCACATCCTACCCGCCTTGACACATGAACGGCATGCGTTCGCCTCTGATGTCGGCCAGGGTTCGTGCCCAGACGCGGCCGGCTTCCTGTTTGTAGCTCTGCTTCTCCTTTCCTGGTTGTTCGGGTCGTTCACCCTCGCGCTTCGCGGAGACACCGTGGAAAAGCCTAACCGTATACCGCAGTTCTATGGATTCACCGTGTGCCTGCTGGCCATCGTCGTCGGCCTCATCACCATCTCCTCGATCATCGGCACGATGTTCGACCGCGCCAATCCACTCCAGTCGAACAGCGTGTTTGGCGAATCGCTGACCTCGTTTGCTGCGTACAAGGCGACCATCGTGGATCGCGGCGTCGGCCCCGTGCGCATCACCCGGGATTCGACGCGGACCTTGCCGGATTCCGTATTGCGGGCGGTGTACGAAGCGCGGGTGAGCGACCGTCTCGCGCACGTGCGCTACGACACCGACAAGTCGTTGGTGACCAACGGATTGCTGCTGCTGGCAGCGATCGTCCTGTTCGCGGTGCACTGGCGCTGGCTGCGCCGCGTGAACGGCACAGCATCGCCTGCCGCTGCCTAACGAGCATCCAGGCGGCGGCCGGCGTTCAGGTCGTCCCAGTTCATGATGGCGTTGAAGACGAGCGTGTAGCTCCCGATCGTCTCGCCGCGGTACACGGGGTTGTTGGCG
Source organism: Gemmatimonadaceae bacterium (assembly GCA_036273715.1). Lineage (NCBI taxonomy): Bacteria > Pseudomonadati > Gemmatimonadota > Gemmatimonadia > Gemmatimonadales > Gemmatimonadaceae > Gemmatimonadaceae bacterium. The sequence goes on along the minus strand of DASUHB010000068.1, from coordinate 67,886 downwards.
AACAACACCACGTGTCCCTTGCCTAACGGCGCATCGATCACGACCGGGCGGTCGGCGATGTCGCTGCCGCCGTCCAGCAAGCCCGACACGAGCAGGTTCTGCCGGTCCGCATAGCGCAGAATGACGCGCGGGCGCTGATCGGGCGGGACGAGGTCGAGGGCGTTGCGCGTCTGCTCATCGGTGACCGGCGCCGCCTGCCACGGCTCGACGTGCGGCTCCGCGGGACGCTCTTCGTCCGGCGTGAGCGGAGGCCGGCCCTGCACCGCTTCCGACTCATCGGCGGTCCCGCGCCCGGTTTCGCGCGTGATGCTCTCGCCGCCTAACCGGCGCCGCCGGCCGCGGCCGCCGTAGAAGTTGCTCACGCCGTAGCTCTCGCCGTCGTCGCTGTACACGGCCAGGCTGTCCTTGATGCCGTACGCGATGGGGCTCGCGGCATCCACCAGTCGCGTGCGCAGCAGGCTGCCCACCACTTCCTGCGACCGCGGCGACTCGCTGCTCACACCGTTGGTCAGCCCGGTCTGCATCGCGAGATCCGAGATGTCCCCGGCGGTGATGAGCAGGCCTCCGTTCTTCACGAAGCGCTGGAGGTGCTCGATGCCGTCGTAGCCGAGTCCGGGTCGGATGTCGCTGGTGGAATCGAGGCGGCCGATGTTGGGCGTTTCGGGCGTCGTTTTCCACGGCATCGGATTTCGCCACATCGGCATGCCGGCGATGATCGAATTGATGCTGTAGCCGGCCGGCGGGAAGACGATCACGTCGTACTTGGCGTTGAGGTCCGCGGTCGCGGCAACGGTTTGCGTGCTGATGTATTCGTACGGCACGTGTTGTCCGTCGAACGCCAGCCGCCACCATCCTTCGGTCTGCGTGCCTTCCCACGGGTGCACGATGGCGATGCGCGGCGCGCGCGCCGGGTGCGTCTTCACGTTGGGCACGGCGCGGAGTCCGTAGGGCTGGATGCCTAACGCCGTCGCCGCATGGCCGAGGTCGTCGCGGCTCACGCCGCTCACCAGCATCGAGCCGCGCGCGAAGTGATGTCCCGCGGCGTCGAATGCCTCTTCGGCCACGCGGATGTCGGCGGACTTGAGCCGATAGCGCAGGGTGATCAGCGCGTTGTCGCCGGTGTTGTCGATCGCGAACGTCGAGCCGGCGCCGTGGATGCCGCCCGGCGCGGTGATGTCGTTGGTCACGCGCGTCATCGGCGCGCGCAGCACGGCGGTGTCCACCACGCGCACGCATTCCACGGCGAAGCCTTCGGGGAACGTCCACCCCGTGTCGTCGTACGGATGCTTCTGCGGGTCGTCCGGCGACCAGTACTGGTAGTCGAGAATCGCGTCCGCGATGCGCGAGTACGGCTGGTCCATGCGAATGATGTAGCTGCCGGCGGGGAAGGTCCGCGTTTCCGTCTTGGCGGCGGCCGTCGTGTCGGCGGGATGGCTTCCGCGTTGGGCGCGCCCGCCCGCCGGCGCGGCGTGCGGCGCCGGTACGCGCACGGTGAACGGCGCCGTGGCGCGCGACACCTCGACGTGCTGGCGCTGCATCACGCGCAACAGGTCCGCCTGTGCGCCTAACCGGGGATCATCCGCCGGCAGCACGTAGGCCGCCGGGCCTTCGGTCCTGGCCTTGAGGATGGAACGCTTGGACTTCGTGTAGAAGTTCTCGAGGAAGAGCTGGCGATTATCGGCAAAGTATTCGAGTGAGACGAGAAGGCCGGTCTGCTCGTAGTTGTTGTTGTCGCGGAGCGACCATTTCACGCGCGGCAGCGGCGGATCCTGGCGATACCAGGTCTTTGCCGTCTCGTCCGCCGAGAGCGTGCGCTCGAGCGTCTCGGCGGTGCCGCCGTTGCCGAACGTCTCGTACAACCGGCTGATGCCGTTGTGCAGCGCGGCAATGAACATCAAGTAGCCCGGCGACCACGTGTCGAAATCGCCGTGGGCGAACACGCCCGGCATGCCGAAGCGTGTCATCTCCTGCACGTTGTTCCACCCGATCATCTGCCATTCGTTGGCGAGGAGCGGATCGATCCAGGCGTTGTATGGTTCGTCGCCGATAGTGTTGTCATAGAGGTACGGCACCGACTCGTGCAGGTCGTGCAACACCTGCGCGTTCCACGCGACGTACGTGTTCATCACGTTCTGTGTCAGCTTGAGCGTCACGCCCATTGCATCGCGGTTGTTGTCGTGGGCGACGTAATGTCCCCAGTAGATGAGGGGGAGGGGCGTATCGTTCGGATGGGCCATGTGCCAGCGCACGATGTCGACCAGCCGATCGCGGCCATCGACTTCGACGATCGGCGTGATGAGCGTGATGAGGTGATCGCGGATGTTCGCGACGTACGGGCTTTCATCCACGGCGAGACGGTAGGCGAGCTCCATGAGCGCGGTGGGCGCACCCGATTCCGTCGAGTGAATGGTGCCGGTGATGTAGTACACGGGCACGGTCTCGGGGATCAGCTTGGCGGCGACACTGTCATTCATGCCGATGGTACGCGGGTCGCCGAGCTTCGCGAGATTCGCCTTGTTGCGATCGAGATTCTTCCAGATGTCCTCGGAGGCGATGCCCACCGCGATCATCTCGCGTCCTTCTTCCGTGGTGCCGATGGTCCAGACGCGCACGCGCGGACTCGATTTGGCGAGCAGCCGCATGTACTCGTACACCTGCTTGGAGTACGGCAGGTTGTCGCGCGCGCCGGCGATGTCGCCCAACACGGCCTGCGGTGTCGGCACCGTCTTGGACGCCGGCAGATAATCCACGAGCGGCGACGTGAAGAACGGTTCCGTCGTGTATTCCTTGATCTTCGCGGTGTACGCCGAGTCGATGGGCTGATGCGGATCGCGGCCTGGCGTTAGGCCGTGCAGCTCGCCCTGGGCGTGCACCGGCGAATGCCCGGCGACGATGGCAATCGTGAACGCAATGAGACGGGCGCAGACCGAGCAGCGCTTCATGACGAGCCTCGACGAAATCGGAGAGGGATCGCGATGTGAGATCTTCGGCGCAGGAAACTGCACAGCGGCGCAGCCCGCCGCCAGCGGGCGCAGTGTTCAGAATGCCGTGCCGAGGGCGAGATGGATCTGAAAGCGCCGATACCATTGTGTGGGAACGTCCGCGATCGGCGTTCCGGCGATGATTGCATCGAGCACTTTCTGCGGGTCGCGAACATCGTCGAGCGACGGGTTGAGCTTGTAGCCGATCGAGACGCGCACCGCCCCGATCACCGTCAGGTAGTCGACGCCCGCGCCGACCGACGTGAAGAAGCGATCATCGCCGGGCAGCGAGAAGCTCGTCTTGAAGCGTTGGTCAGGCGTCCAGACGCGGCCGCCATCGATGAACGCGTGCGTCCCCCAGGAGTCGCCTAACCCGGGGAACGGCATGCGCAGCTCGAAGGTCCCGGCGACGCGCGCGAGACCGCCGATCGGGACGTAGCCAGTGGCGACGGCAGTGGTATCCGTGCCGTGCACTTGAAAGCGCAGGTCGGGAAACTTGGGACCAAGGAGCCCGCTGCTCCAGCCCCGCACATCGGCTGCGCCGCCGGCGGTGAATGCGACGTCGCGGAGCTCGAGAAACTTGAGCGTGGAGTCGCTGCCCTCGATGGTGAGACTCTTGCCGCGCGGATAGAGCCGGCCGGCGCTGAATCGCACCGCGATGCCGACGCGTCGATTGATCGGGTGGTATGCGGCGCCGGTCAGATCCAGCCGCGTGTATTCCGCCGTGTTCAACGCCGTGCCGGCCGTCGATTCGATGCTCGGCCTCAACACGAAACCATCGCGCGGGTTGTTCGCATTGTCGAGCGCGCCGAGCGTTGCGTCGAGGGTGAGCGTGCTGCGCCGGGTCGTCGTCTTGAGCGAGGCGAGCAGCGCGTTCTGCGCGAGCAGCGTGAGGAAGTCGATGCGTCCCGACGAGAAGTCGCCGTTCCGGTACCGCAGCACGCGGCGCGAGCTGATGCTGTATTTGAGCGACATCAAGAACACCGGGCCTAACCGATAGAGCAGCGTGGCATCGGAGCCGATGGCCCACGATCGGTCCCGGAAGTCGTCGCGGTATTCGGCGAAGGGGCTGAGCAGCGCCGAGAGCGGGGGCGTGTACACGTACGGTTGCTTGAGCGTCGCCACGCCGCGCACGAACCGCTCGGGGTTCTGATCCACAGCGAGCCACGCCGTGGACGTGCCTAACGATGTCGTGAGCGTGCGCGCATCGTTCGTGAAGTTGCGGTGCGTCCACACCAGCTGCGCCGTGGCGCCGTTCTCCGACGAGTAGCCGCTTTCGCCGGTGATGACGTGCACCGGCTGCTCGGCGACGGTGACTCTGATAGCGACCTGGCTGTCGGGCTTCTGCCCGGGCGCGAGCTCCACACGCGCCTCTCGTATGATGTCCAACCCTTGAATCGAGCGCCGCCCTTTGGACATTTCCGAGGCTGTGTAATAGTTGCCGACGTGGAACGGCAGCTCGCGCTTGATGACGTGATCGCTCAACAGGTCGTTGCCGGTGACATCGATCCGCGCGATTTTGGCGCGCGGCCCCGTTCGCAATCGCAGCTCGAGGGTGGCCGTGTCGGCCGTGGTGTCCACGAGCGAACGCGACCACACGGTGGCGAATGCGTATCCGAGGTTGCGCATCGCGACGCGCGTGCGGCGCTGTGCTGTGGATGCCTCGACGCTGCCGAAGCGGTGATTGCGCGCGGGCGCCACGGCGTGGCGCGCCGCCCGGATGATGTCGGGAGGCAGCGTCGTCGCGCTGTCGACACCGGAGCTGTCGCCGGGCTCGATGCGCACGGCGCGCAGCAGCGTGGGCTTCCCTTCGTCGATTACGAACACGACGTCGACGCGCCGGTCGCTGGTATCGGGTTTGACCTCGAAGCCGACGTTGGCGTGCAGGATGCCGTTGGTCCGGTAATAATCGCGGATGCGCACGGCGTCGCGCTCGAGCTCGAGCGGGTCGAATGCGGGCATCGGCGGCTTTTCGCGGCGGAAGAGGAAGTCGAGCACTCTGCCGAAGATGCCTTCGGGTTCGGGCGCCACGGTTGCGATGTGTTGGCGAAGGTCCTCGGCGTCGATGGTGCGGTCGTGGAGCCATCGAAAGTCGATCGAGCGCACGCGGGTGCCGGGGGGCAGCGCCATCGGCGTTTGCTGCGCAGCGGCAGGCGGCGCCGCGGCGGAGAGCGCCGCCGCGGCAATGCACGCGATCCACCGTGCGCGACTCGTCACCGTTAGTACGAGTGGCGGGAGCGCAGGAGGAACCGCATGTCGGACACGCCTCCCTCGAGGCGCATGACCAGCCACTTGAACGCGTTGTACTCCACCTGCGCTTCGGGATACAGGTTCTGGTTCCCCTGATCGGTGGCGGCCTGGCCGAAGCCTAACGGTTGGGCGAAGCCGAGGTAGACGCGCGGCGAGACGTAGCGGCCGGCCACGAGCGTGGCGCCGCGCACGGCATCCTGCCGGATCTCGATCACGTCGAGCTGGAGCTGATCCTGTCCCACACCTTCGATCACGCCCTGCAGCTGGCTCACGGCCACCGACGTTCCCGCCTGGAGCGCGAGGTTGGACGACCCGGTGCTGTTGCCGCCGAGGCCGAGGCCGGCGGCTTCGGGATGGCCGGTGGCGATGTACGAAATGATGTCCGAATTGCTCATCTGCGGATCCGAGCTGAGCTCCAGCCGGATGCGCTGCGGCGTACCAGTCACGTCGAGATTGATCGTGACCTCGGCTGCGTTAGGATCGCCGGTGGACGGGACGACGTACTGCGTCTTGATGTTCATGCGCAGCTGCTGCGGCGCCCCGTTGAACGTCAGCGTTCCTTCGCTCACCGTGAAGCGCCGTCCGAATTCGGCCACGTAGCTGCGGCCCTCGATCGGCTCGAGCGTGCCGTACAACCGTAGCGGCCCGCGCGGATCTTTGCGCGCCGTCACGGTGCCGCTGAGCTCTATTTGCAACTGCGGGTTGGCGCGGCGGCGTACCCATGCATCGCGATCCGTCGTGACCTTGAGGTTGAGGGCGAGCTTGTCGAAGAACGGCGTGGCCTGCTTGCCGCCGGGGACCACGACTTCCTGACCGAAGCGCGCTGCGATCGAGCGCAGCTCGGCTTCGGTGAGGTTCACGGGTTTGGCGCTGCCGCCCGATCCGGTCGCCGACAGATCGAGCGTGCCGTTGTTGATTCGAAGCGCGCCGGAGAACGCGGGCGCTTTGGTGGTGCCCTGGAAGGCGACGTCGCCCGATGCCACCACCTGGTACGCGGAGGTCCACACCGCGCGGAACTTGTGCATCGATGCGTGTAGATCGAACTGGCCGAGCGTGAGCTGGCGAAGGATGACGCTGCCAGTTAGGCGAGCCGCGCCGTCCTCCGAGCGCAGCTGCGCGGTGTCGATCGAGAGACGGTCGTTCGCCATGTGCGCGACGACGGTGCCTTTCTCGTATGTCACGCCCAACGATGGCAGCCGGAGGAGCAGGCCGTGCAGCCCGAGCGTGCCGCTCAGCTGCGGCGCATCGGCCACGCCGCTCACGTGCGCGTCGATGGCCAGCGCGCCGCCCGCCTGGTCGATCGTGCGCGGGTCGAGGAACGGTTCGATGGTCTTGAGATCGAAGCCTGCCGCAGCGATGCGGAGATCGACCGGCCCATTCTCGACGACCGAGATCGGCGCGCCGCCGGCGGCGAAGGACAACTGCAGCGGCAAGTTCCCGTGCACCTGGAGCGGGTGGCCGTCCACGGGCGTCATCGCGCCATTTAGGGCGAGTTGTTTCGCCGTCCAGTCGATCACCGCGTGGACGGTGCCCGAGTCGGCGTGCGCCTTGGGCAGCACGACAGTCGCGTCGGCGTGCAGCCGCGGCGCGGCGGCGGTTCCATCGAGCGTCGCCTGGCCGACGAGTTTCGCGCCGGCGAGGGCATGGTAGCCTAACGCACGCGCCAGCGGCGCCAGCGATACCGAATCGGCGCGCACCGTCAGGTGCTCGGCGCCCGTCCGACCAACGGAGCCATCGATCGCGATGCGGCGGCCGGTGTTGGACGTGAGCTCGAAGTCCTTGACCGCGTAGCGTGCGCCGTACGAAACGGGCACGGGATGCGTGAGGCGCCAGTGATACTTGGTGTGATCGATGGCGAGGGAATCGAGCCGCAGCGCGCTGCGGATGGAATCCGGCACCGCGTCGGCGACGAGCGACGCGGTGGTTCCGTCGTCGAGCGTGCCGGCGACCGACACGCGGGCTGAGCGGTCGGCGTACCCGAGCGTCACGTTCAACTCCCGAGCGGCGATGCCCGCAAACGCGACATCTGTCGCGCGCACGGTTCCGTTGGTCCCGGAGAGTCGACGCAATCCGGGAAGCGCCGCTCTGACGTCCGCCTCGAGCGCGTCGACGCGATTGCTGTTGTATGCGATCCCGCGGGCGCGCGCGAGGACGCGGACCTGTGGGGTGTCGGCGGTGCCGGAGAGGGCGAGCGAGAGCCGCGCACTGTCGGCGCCGAGGACGTTCAATCCGAGGACCTGCGCGATGGGCGTGAGGTCTCGGGTGTCGGCCACCAGCTCGAGGTTCGACGGTTGAGCGCCGGCGCGGCGCGCGACGGCGGCCTGTCCCGATCCGGTGAGCGTGCCGAGGACGCTGCGCACGTCGAGGGTGTCGATCGCCACGCGGCCGTTCGTTAGGCGGAGCGCCGCGACGCCGGAGTCGAGCGGGAGGGTGACCGTGTCGACGCTGGCGAGCATGATCGCGGTATCGGGCGCTGCTTCGGCGAGTCGCCACCAGCCGCGGGCGTGGAGCTGGAGATCGGCCTCGGCCAGGATGCGATCGAGGGAGATCGGGCGCTTGGGCCCCGGTGTGACGAGTCGGCCCTGGATCGCGGCGTTGCCGCGCCCGTCCGGCGCCGCGACTCCCGCGGTGACCGCGAGCGTGCCGCTGTCGAGGGCGACGCCAACCTTGATGCTGTCGATGCTCACGCCGCGGACCACGGACGCCGCGACGCTCAGCTTGGCGTTCCATCGGGCGACGCCCGGATCGAGGCCGGCCACGCGCGCGCTGAGCGCGGCGTCGATCGAGGTGTGGAGGTCGGCGCGGCCGGTGAAGCCGGCGAGATCGAGCCCGCGGATGGCGCCGGTGTCCACGGTGAAGACCGGCTGCCGGTCGAACGGACGCGCGGTGCCGCCTAACGTGAGCGATGCGTGCGGGCCAGACGCGGCGGCGTGCCAGCGCGCTGTCCCGCGGCCGATGGCGACGGTGGCCGACGCCGAATCGATGCGTTGCGTGCCGGCCCGCGACGGCGCTAGCGTTAGGCGGGCGGCGCCGGCGATGGTGGTTGCCGCAGCGGCGCCCGGCCGCCACGCCGCGCGGCCGGCCAGCGACCCGGTGAGGTCCGTGGAGAGCGCGGTGTCGCCGGCGAGCGGGCCGGCATCCACGTGCGCGAACGCGAGGCGTCGCACGACGATGCCGGGGTGCGCGCCGCCGGGCGTGACCGATGCGTCGAGGGACACCGTGCCCGTGTCGAGTGACGCCGTCGCGGCAAGCGTGGCGACGCCGCCGCGCACCGCGACCGAGGCATCGGCGCGGCGGATGCGGATCGCGCGATACGTCGACCGGTCGAGGTGGATGCGGGTCTGCGCCACCGCCGACGCGAGCGAGGTGCCGCGGCCGGCGGCCGTGAACCGGCCGGTGAGCGCGCTGGCGCTGGTGTCACCGGTCAGGCGCGCGATGTTGACGCGCGACAGTGTTCCGTTAGTCACGCGCCATTCGAGCGGCGTCCCGAGCGTCGCGGCGCCGGTGGCCGCCGCCGTTCCGCCGGCCACCGCGGCGCGGAGCGAAAACGCGACGGTCCGCGCGTGCAGCATGGCGTGCACGTCGGCCGAATCGATGCCGGCGGGGTGCGCGCCCACCGTGACCACGTGCGCGCGGATGTCGTGCGCCCGCGTGGTGTCGAACGGAGACAGCGTGGCCGTCGCCGCGACCTTCCACGGGCGCAGCGTTCCATGCAGCGTGGCGCGCACGACACCGCGCGTCATCACCGCGCGCGCCGCGAGATCGCGCACGGTGTAGGATCCGTAGCGCACCGTGGGCGCGAGATCGAGTTGGGCGTCGCCGTCGGCCGTGCGGAGCGACCGGCCGCGCAGGCGCACGGCGAGCGTGCCGCTCACGCTGCCGGTGTCGGTGGCGCTGGCCAGTATGGCTTTGGGTTTCACATCCTCGAGTCGCACGTCGAGCGAGTCGAGCACGTTGGTCGCGCTGGTGGTGACGACGCCGCCGATCGTGGCGCGTCCGCCGCGTTCGATCTCCGCCACGCCGGCCACGCGCAGCGTGTCGAGGGCGCCGCGCGCCTCGAGATGGACGGTGGCCGACTCGTGCGGTGCGAGTCCCGCCACGAGGATCGAGAGGTCGGCGAATCGCACCGGTTGCGCATCGATCGCGACGTCGACGTTGCGGAGGTGCGGATGCGCGCTGTCGGGCAGCGTCAGCGATCCACGTGCGCTGACGAACGTGCCGCCGCCGCGCGCGGTGATGCGCGCGAGCTCGAGGCGGCCGCCGGCCAGCGTGCCGGCGGCGTCGATGGCGAGGGGCGGCAGGCCGGGGGTCGCCGGATCGATGCGCGCGTGCAGGGTGTCCAGGCGCACGGCGGTGGCCGCGCCTAACCGAACGTTGCGGGCCGACACCAGGAGGTCGTCCAGGCGGTACGGCGCGTGGCGGCGGCCCGTGGCCGTGTCCGCTCGCGGCGCCGCGACGAGCGCGGCGCGCCGGATGGTGAGGCGGCCGACGCTGAAGGTGGCCGGCGCTTTTGCGTTAGGCGCGCGCGGCGGCGCCGGCGGGCGCGCGAACGGCGTCAACAGATCCCAGATGCCGGCGCGCGACTGCGTCGCGCTCGCCGAGAGACCCGCGATGGCGAGCGACGAGAGCGAGCGCGCGCGCACGACGTCGATCAACGACGCATACCGCGCTTCGACCGTGTCGATCGAGAGGGCCGGCGACCGGTCCGCCGGCAACAGCCGCACGCCGGTCAGCGTGAGTCCGCTCCACCAGTCGCCCGTCACCGAGTGAACGGCGATCACTCGTCCCTTGTAGGGATTGACGAGCGCGAGCACTCGCGTGGCCGCCCACCGGGCGACCACGCCGTTCTGCAGAGCAAGCAGCGCCGCGGTCGGCACGACGGCGACGAGAACGACAACCGCGACGAGCACGGCGATCGCGATCCGGCGCAGCAGATGACTCCGGCGCATGACGCGTCGATCCGGTTGTGCGGGCGTGTGGGATGGGTGTTCCACTTCGCCGCCTAATTAAGCACGGCGCGTGCCACCATCCGGTTGTCATTACGCCGAGCCGCAGCACCCCAAGCGTTTTTGGAAGAACCGACGTTCGGCCGCGTTGCGCGCGAGGCGCATGGCGGCCTCGAAGTGCTCGCGTGCTTCGGCGGTTCGGCCGCGGCGGAGCTCCAACTCGGCGAACGCGGCGCGATAGAACGGGTACGCGGCCAGCCGCTCGGCGTCGCCGATGGCCTCGAGCTCGGCGATGCCGGAGTCCTCGCCGTCTCGTTGGGCCACGGCGACCGCGCGGTTGAGCGCGACGACAGGCGAGGGCGCGAGGGCCAGCAGGCGATCGTACAGCTCGACGACCGTGTGCCAATCGGTGCCCTCGACGCTCGGCGCCTGCACGTGCGCGGCGGCGATCGCGGCCTCGAGGTGGTACACGCTGACGTCGGCGCCGCGCGCCGACCGGTCGAGCAGCGCCAGTCCGTGGGCAATGAGCGACGCATCCCACGTCGAGCGATCCTGGTCGGAGAGCGCGCTCAGCTCGCCGGCGCCGGTGATGCGTGCCGGCAGGCGCGCCGCGTGCAGGCACATGAGCGCGGCGAGCGCGCACGTGGCCGGCGTGCCGGTCCGCGCATCGGCGGCGAGCAACTCCGTTAGGCGGATGGCTTCGCGGCACATCTCCGTGCGCACGACGGTGTCGGCCGACGCGCTGTGGTAACCTTCGTTGAACAGCAGGTAGAGCGCGCGCTGCACGACGGGCAGACGGTCCGCCACATCGTCGTCGGTGAGATCGAACAGGCGCTGCGACGTCGCGAGCGACTGCTTGCCGCGCGCGATGCGCTTTTCGACGGCGGCGCGGCCGGCGAGAAACGCGGCGGCGATTTCCTGCGCGCCGAACCCGCAAAGAATGTTGAGCACGAGCGCGATCTGCACTGCTTCCTTGAGGCGCGGATCGCAGCAGGAAAACATCATGCGGAGCTGTTCGTCGTGGATGACTTCGGAGGCGAACGCTTCGTCGACGACCGGCGCCAGCGTCCACTCGCTGTCGAACATGCGGGACAATTCCGGCGCGAACGTGGTGGCCGTGCGCTCGCGACGAATCACATCGAGTGCGCGATTCTTGGCGGTGGCCATGAGCCACGCCGACGGATTGTCCGGTACGCCGCGCACTTTCCAGACCTCGAGCGCACGACAGAACGCGTCCTGCACCACATCCTCGGCGAGCGACAAGTTGTGCACGCCGAAGATGCGGGTGAGGGCGGCGACCATGCGCGCCGATTCGCGACGGAAGAGATGCTCGTCGAGCTGCATCGCGCGGGGCCATGCGACGCGCCGGCCACGTTGGGCCGGGCGCGGCGCTGCCGGTCGTCAGAAATTCATTTGCATCACGGGACGCACTTCGACGGCGCCATCGCCCTCGAGGATGGGACATCCCTTGGCGAGCTCGGCGGCCTGCGCGATGTCGCGTGCCTGGACGATCATGAAACCGGCGACGAGATCTTTCACCTCGGGGAAGGGACCATCGGTGATGACCTTCTTGGAGCCGCGCACCACCTTGCCTTCGTTCTCGAGCGGCTGTCCTCTGTCCTTGACATGTCCTCTGGTTTCGAGATCGCGCAGCCACGCGAGCCAGCGCTGCATGCTCTGTTGGGCAAGCTCCGGGCTTCCCATCGCCGCGCGCCGGGCGTCGGGCGTGGTGCGGAACAGGTAGATGTAGTCGCTCATGTGTGTGCCTCTCGTGCAAGTGACCATCGGCCGGCGACCCGACTGGCGCCGCGTCATTCGACATTGGATCGACGTTCGGGCTCGCCCCCGCCGGACATTTTCATTCCGCTGTGCAATATCGTTCGCAGCCGGGTCGGGGTGGAGAGTCGGCGCGCCTCGGGTCCGCGGCGGCGCGCCCGGCATGCAGCGCAGCCCGGTGTTCGACCGTAATCTTTGCGGAGCCGCTGTACGGCGCGCCGTCGATCGGCGCAACCCATTCGACCCGGGTTCGGTATTTCATGGCCACTCTGTCCACGCATCTCGCTCGAGCCGCGTTCCTCGTGTCGGCCGGCGCCGCGGCCGCCGGCGCGCAGTCCCCGCAGCCCCCGCGCGACACGGCGGATCCCCAGATCACGCAGCTGGTGTCCCGCCTAACGCTGGACCGCTACAAGGCGACGGTGAAAGGGTTGACGCAGTTCGGCGACCGCCGTCAGGGCACGGACCGCAATCGTGCGGCCGTGGACTGGATCGAGGCGCAGCTCACGAGCTACGGGTGCACGCCCACGCAGCGGATCACGTACGACTATCAACCGCCGCCGCCGCGCGTGCGACCGACGCCGGAGCAGATCGCGGCCTTTCAGAAAGCGCGCGCGCGTGGCGAAGGGCAGGGCGGGTCGCGCATCCGCGGGAACCGCGGCCCGGTGGGCGTGAACACCGATTCACTGAAACAGCCGGATCCGGCGATTCGCGCGCTCGACTCACAGCCGAGCACTCCGGGGCAGCGGCAGGAGGTGTACTGCACGAAGGTGGGCACCGTGCATCCCGACGAGATGTACATCGTCGGCGGCCACATGGACGGGATCGGCTGGGGCCAGGCGGCCAACGACGACGGCTCGGGCACTGCGTTAGTCATGGAGCTCGCGCGCGTGCTCAGCGCGCCGGACGTGCGCACGGATATCTCGATCCGGTTCATCCTGTGGAACAACGAGGAGACGGGGCTCAACGGATCGCGCGCGTACGTCGCGCAGCGCGCAGCGCTGCAGGGCAAGGAAGATCCGCCGGGGTCGGGAAAGTATCCGGAGCCCAGGTGGCTCGGCATGATCCAGCACGACATGGAGATGTTCGACCACGGGATGCCTAACGCACAGGGGCAGGTGGGCAAGACGCAGCGCCCCGAGGCCGATGTGAACATCGAGTTCCAAGCCAAGTCGAAGTTTGCCGAGGGCGCCGAGCGGCTGGCGTGGGCGTTCCGCGATGCGAACGAGAAGTACGCGACGGACTATCCGGCGGCCGTCGGCCCGCACATGACGAACACCGACTCGGCGCCGTTCCAGGATCTGGTGCCGGCCATCAGCGTCCGCGAGAACGAGCGCGGCATGCAGATCGGCGCGGGATGGGACCCGCAGTGGCACCAGCCCACCGATGTATTTTCGACGTACAGCGATGACGATTTCCGGTTGGGCTTGAATGCGGCGCAGACGACGTTGGGCGCGGTGGCGACGCTGGCGGGCGCGCATCTCGCGCCGTGAACGCGGTGGGTTCGGAACCTTTCATCGCGTTCGGCGCCGGTCTATCATTGCATGGCGCCACCCGGCCGCGCCGTTCATTTCGTCGCCGCGATCGATTCCATCATCTCTCCCGTCATGCGCAGTCTGAGCCATCTGTTCGAGAACAATCGCGCCTGGGCGGCCGAGATGACGCGACAGGATCCGGCGTTTTTCAGCCGGCTCTCGGGCCAGCAGGCGCCGCAGTACCTGTGGATCGGCTGCTCCGACAGCCGCGTGCCGGCCAATCAGATCGTCGGGCTGCCGCCCGGCGAGATGTTCGTGCATCGCAACATCGCCAACGTCGTGGTGCACTCGGATCTCAACTGCCTGTCGGTGATGCAGTTCGCGGTGGAGTATCTCCACGTCCAGCACATCATCGTCTGCGGCCACTACGGGTGCGGCGGCGTGGCGGCCGCGCTGCGCGAGGACAAGTTAGGCGTGGTGGACAACTGGCTGCGCCACGTGCAGGACGTGCGGTGGAAGCACCACGCCGAGCTGGCTGCATTGCCTAACGATGAGGAGCGGCGCCGCCGGCTGTGCGAGCTGAACGTGATGGAGCAGGTGGTGAACGCCGCGCAAACCACGGTGGTGCGTGATGCGTGGGGGCGCGGGCAGCCGCTGTGGGTGCACGGCTGGGTGTACGGGCTCAAAGACGGCCTGCTGCGCGACCTGGGCCTGTGCATCGCCGCGGACGACGAGTTGCCGCGTCTGCGATCCGCACCCGAGACGCCGCCGCCGAGCGAATTGCGTCGGCAGCGCTGACCGCTTCGCGTCAGGCCGGCAGGGTCGCTACGGCTCCATGGAGACCGCGGCGCGCTTCCCCGGCGCGAGCGACGCCGGTCCCGTGCCCAACATCGCGATGCTCAGTGCGCCCGCGAGCAGCGTCAGCTCGAGCTCGATGCCCCGCGGCGAGAAGAATCCGCCGTGCAGCTTTACGAACAGAATCACGATCAGCATTTCGATCGCCAGCAGGCAGGCCGGCCACCGCGCCCACACGCCGAAGAAAATCGCCAGACCGCCGATGAATTCGACGATGATCGCCACCCACGCCGCTACCACCGGCAACGGAATCCCCATGTGCGCCATCGCCATCGCCGTCCCGCCGGCGCCATAGTGGAAGAGTTTCTGTCCGCCGTGCATCGCGAACACGAGTCCGATCACGAGACGAATGGGAAGGATGCCCCAGCCCACAGCGCGGTCCGTAAAGTCAGTCATCGTGCACCTCGTGGTCGAGCGTTAGTCGGAGGCTGCCGTGCCGGCGATGCTACGGATATACGGATGGGGACGGCTCGAGGCCAGTCTCATTGAATCACGGTCAGCGACAGCGTCGCCGAGAGTCCGCCTTTCGCTGCCGACACATCTGCTGTTCCCGGGGCAAGCGCGTGCGCGGTTCCGTCGGCGGCGACGCTGACGATCGTCGAGTCGGTCGTCCCCCATGTCACGCTGGCGGCGGGGATGTTCTGGATCATGCAGCCCGTGCTGCCGACGCCCGGTCCGAGCACGCCCTGCTGCGCAATGAGGGTCACGTCCTGGCCTACCGTGAGCGTGGACGATTTGCCGTTCGCGATGACGAGAAAGATCTTGCCGCCGCACACGCTATTGGGTGAGAGCGCGCCCGAGTTGCACGCGGCGCCGGCAAGGGCGGCGCCCATCGCTGCAATCGACAACAGGGTCCGATATCGCATGAGGCTGCTCTCATGTCGGTCATGGCGACGCGGGGCGCGCCGTCTGGCGAATGGATTCACGGCGCGCGTCTCGCGCGCAAGGGTCGCCTGAGCTCGTCACGCGACGATGACGCCAGCGCACACCAGACAACTGTTGGGCGGGTCGCCTGGTTCCCGTCGAGCGGGACCGCGGTGCGCCGACGCTCTATTCGCTGCGCATGGCGACGAGCGGGTCGACGCGCGATGCGCGCCGCGCCGGGACGACGCACGCCGCGACGGCAACGCCGAGGAGCACGACGGCGACCGCGACGTAGGTGACGGGGTCCGCCGGCGCGACGCCAAACAGCAGGCTCGCGATGAGCCGCGTGAGGAGCAACGATGCCACGATGCCGATGGCGACGCCCGCGCCCGCCAGCGCGGCGCCGGGCCGCAGCACGTGCGCCATCACGTCCGCCCGCGACGCGCCGAGCGCGATGCGAATGCCTAACTCGCGGGACCGCTGGCTCACGGCGTACGAGATCACGCCATAAATTCCGACGGCCGCGAGCACGAGCGCGATGCCGGCGAACGACGCGATGAGCGCCATGTAGAACCGCGGCTGCGAGACGGACTCGCTGACCAGCTCGCGCAGCTGGCGCAGTTGGGCGATGGGCAGGTCCGGGTCCACGGCGCCTATCGCGCCGCGCACTTGATCTTCCACCGCGGTCGGCGGCCCGCTCGTCCGCATGACGACGGAAAACGTGCTGAGCGTCGGCTGGTCGATGGCGATGTACGTCTCGGCGTCGGCCGGTGTCGCCAGACTGAAGCGACGCACGTCGCCGACGACGCCGATGACGTCGCCGCCTAACGTCACCGTCGTCGTGTCGCCGCCTTTGGCCGAGGCGGTATCCGTCGTCCAGCCGATCTCGATGCGGCTCCCGATGGGGCTGCGGCCGGCGAAATATCGTTTCGCCAGCGACTCGTCGATCACGGAGACGATCGGCGCCCCGCCCCCATCGTGCGCGGTGAAGTCCCGCCCCGCGATGAGCGGGATGCCCATCGTGCGGAAATAATCCGGACTCACCAGCGTGACGTACGTCCGTTTGCGCTCGGCCGGCCGTTCTTTGGGCGTGCCGACGATGTGCACGCTCGTGCGCAAGCTGAAGTCGCCTAACGGGAGCCCACCGACGACGGCCGCGGACTGGACCCCTGGTATGGCGCGCACGTGCGATAGAATGTCGGTAGTGAGTGTGCGGAGCGCGTGCCGATCGGCGTATTTGGTTTCCGGCGCCGAGACGTCGAAGGTGAGGACGCGGTCGGGGTGGAACCCGGGATTCACCGCCATCAGGTGCGTGAAGCTCCGCACGAGGAGGCCGGCGCCCACGAGCAGCAGCATGGCGAGCGCCAGCTCGCCCACCACCAGCGCGCCGCGAACGCGCCGGGTCGTGCGCGAGCCGCTCGAGCCGCGTGCGCTCTCCTTGAGCATCGCGGTGAGGCGGGCACGCGTCGCGCCGAATGCCGGCACGATGCCGAACAGCACGCCGGTGCCTAACGTGATCAGGGCGGTGAAGGCGAGCACGGCGCCATCCAGGTGCACCTCGTCCAGACGGGGCAGGTCGTGCGGTCCGAAGCGGACCAGCAGCGCGACGCCCCAGAGCGCCAGCAGCACCCCGGCCACTCCGCCCACGATCGAGATGAGCAGACTCTCGGTGAGCAGTTGCCGCATGATCCGCCACCGCCCCGCGCCGAGGGCGGTGCGCACCGCGATCTCCGTTTCGCGCGTCGACGCGCGCACCAACTGCAGATTGGCCACGTTCGCGCACGCAATGAGCAGCACGAACGCGACGGCGGCGAAGAGCGTCAGCAGTGCGGGTCGCACGTTGCCAACGACGAAGTCCTGCAGCGGCTTCACCGCGCCGCTGATGCCGGTGTTCGACTGTGGGTATTGCTGCTCGAGGCGCCGCGTCAGCGCGACGATCTCCCGGTTCGCCTGCGCGACCGTGGCGCCCGGAGCGAGACGTCCGACCACATCCAACCAATGCGCCCCGCGCTGGTCCGGGCTGAGGTCATCCTTGCTGAAGACGAGCGGCGTCCAGAGGTCGGGATGTTCGGGAAAGGTGAGCGACGGCGGGGCCACGCCGATGATGGTGCGCGGCGTGCCGTCGAGCATCATCGTGCGGCCGATCACGTGCGGATCGCCGCCGTACCTGCTGCGCCAGAGCCTGTCGCTGAGGATGACCACGCGGGCCGCCTGCGGCTGGTCCTCGTTAGGCGCGAAGCCGCGGCCGAGCGCGGGCGAGAGCCCGATCACGCGCCAGAAGTCGGCGCCGACGCCGGCGTCGTCGACGCGTTGCGGTTCGCCATCGCCGGTCAGGTTGGCCGACGCGGTGGAGTACGCGGCGAGCGACGAGAACGACGTGAGCTGGCGGCGCATGTCCTCGTAGTCGAGCGGCGACGTCGCGGACAGCTTGCGGTCGCGGCCGGCGCTCGCCACCTTCATGATCCGGTCCGGCGCGCCTAACGGAAGCGGCTTGAGCAGCACGCCGTCGACCACCGAGAACACGGCGGTGATGGCGCCGATGGCCAGCGCCAGCGTGACCGTGGCGACCACGGTGAATCCCGGCGAGCGCGCGAGCTGCCGCGCCGCAAATCGAATATCGTTCGAGAGCAAGGCCATGACACCAAAGGCCGAAGGATGGGAACGCCGACCGCCTGCGCCAATGGAAAACACATGCCACGAACGGGGAAGGGCAACCCGTTGGTGCCGTGCACGTTATGCCGTGACATCGGTGGCGTGAGACAGTCCGGGTGTCCGCTTTCAGCATCGCGTGTGCGAAATCGAACAGCACGTTGACCGCGTCGACGGGTTGGTGCATTCTCTGCGCAGGGTTGGTGCTGGTGGCAAAGCGCTGCGAAACTCACGCAGTCGACAGGGAGGGGTCATGGCGGCGAAGAAGCGCAAGACGGCTCGGAAAGCGACGCGCAAGCGGAAACCGACGGCCACGAAGCGGCGCAGCGCCAAGACCACGACCAAGCGCGGTGTGCCGGCGAAAAAGAAGCGCGGGGCAGCAACGACGCCGCGCCGTGGATCGACGAAAGGCAAGAGCACAGCCAAGGCGAAGACGAGTCGAGCGTCGCGAGCGCGCCCTGCGCCGAAACGCATCATCGCGGTCATGGGCGCGACCGGGTCGCAGGGCGGGGGCCTGGCGCGCGCGATCCTGAGCGACCCGTCGAGCGGCTTCACCGTGCGCGCGATCACGCGCAACCCCGGCGCGCCGGCGGCGCGCGAGCTGGCTCGGTTAGGCGCGGAGGTGGTGGCCGGCGACGCCGAGGACCGGTCGAGCCTCGAGCGCGCGTTCGCCGGCGCCTACGGTGCCTACTGCGTCACCTTCTTCTGGGCGCACATGTCGCCCGAGCGGGAGAAGGCCGAGGCGATGGCCCAGGCCCAGGCGGCCAAGCGCGCCGGCGTGGAGCACGCCATCTGGTCGACGCTCGAGGACACGCGCCAGTTCGTTCCGTTAGGCGAGACGCGCATCCCGACGCTCATGGGCCACTACAAGGTGCCGCACTTCGACGCCAAGGCCGAGGCCGACGCGTACTTCGCGACACTCGGCGTGCCGACCACGTACCTGGTGACGTCGTTCTACTGGGACAACTTCATCCACTTCGGCATGAACCCGAAACCGGGCGCCGACGGCGTGCTCGAGATCGCGCTGCCGATGGGCAGCGCGAAACTCTCCGGCATCGCCGCCGAAGACATCGGCAAGTGTGCGTACGGCATCTTCAAGCGCGGGGCGCCGTACATCGGGCGCCGCGTCGGAATCGCCGGCGGCCACGTGTCCGGCGCGGAGATGGCGGCGTCGCTCGGCAAGGCGTTAGGCAGGCCCGTGCGCTACGTGGCCGTGCCGCCGGACGTCTATCGCCACCTCGGCTTCCCGGGGGCGGATGAACTGGGGAACATGTTCCAGATCGATGCCGAGTTTCAGGATCGGTTCATGGCGGCGCGCGACATTCGCGAGGCCAGGGCGCTCAACCCGGCGCTCCAGTCGTTCGACGACTGGGCGAAGGCGCACCGGAAGGAGATCCCGACGTCCTAACGGAGGGTCGGCGCGGCGGGAGCCGGGCCGGGCGGCCGGGCGGCGTCATCGCGCGAGCGGCGCGCGCGGAACCACGCGTACACCGGAACGCCCAACACGAGAAACGCGAGCGCGGCGATGGCCTGCGCCGGCGCGGTCGTCACCGCGTTCCCGATCATCCAGACCGTGCCGACGACGTAGATCGCCGGCACGATTGGGTATCCCGTCACCCGGTACGGGCGCGGACGGTCGGGCTGCGTTGCGCGCAACCGGAACACCGCGGTCACCGTGAGCGCGAAGAAAATCATGAAGGCAAACACGGCGAGATCGCTCAGCTGGTCGTACGTGCCCGACGTTGCGAGCACCGACGCCCAAGCGGCGAACGCCGCAATGGCCCATCCGGGCACGTGCGATCGCCGCGTGACGCGGCCGAATACGGGAAAGAATTGACGCGTCCGCGCCATCGCGAACAACACGCGTGAGTTGGACAGGAGTCCGCCGTTCATCGTACCGAGCGTCGCGATGATGAACACGAGTGCCGCCAGCTTGGTCGTGTCGCTGGCGAGAAAGCTGCCGACGGCGAGTGCGGCAACCGCCGGCGCGCCGGGATGCAGCGTCGAATTCGCCGACGCGACGGTGGACGCGGGCAGCGCATAGAAGTACGCGGCGTCGATCGCGAGGTACAGCACGATCACGATGAACGTGCCTCCGATGAGCGCGCGCGGCACGTTGCGACCCGGATTCCGGATTTCGCCCGCGGCCATCGGCAGATACGACCATCCGCTGTACGCCCACACCGCGCCCACCAGCGCAGCACCGAATGCCGACACGCTCACCGCGCCGCCCGGCGCTGGCTGCGCAAAGTGCGCCCAGGATCCGCCGCGCGCCGCGGCGAGCGCGCCGGCCACGATGCCGATCACCGCCAACACTTTGATCGTCGCCAGCGCCACCTGCACGCGTCCGCCTGCGCGAACGCCGGCGCAGTTGATGACGGCCAGCATCAGAATCGGCACGATGGCCACGGCTTGCGGCGCGCCGAACGACCAGTGCACATGCACGCCCCACACGGTTCCGGCGACCCGCACCCAGGGGCCGCCTAACGAAACCAGCGGCGACAGGAAGGTCGAGAACGACACGCCGAGGGCGGCCAGCGAGCCGCTGCCGGCGGTGAAGCGCACCCAGCCATAGAGGAAGGCGACCGCGTCGCCGTACGCCGCGCGCAGAAACACGTACTCGCCGCCGGCCTCCGGCATCATCGCCCCCAGCTCGGCGTACGCCAGGGCGCCGAACAGCGTGAGCACGCCGGCCGCCAGCCACGCCGCCAGCACGGCCCACGGGCTGCCTAACTGCTGCGTCATCACCGCGGCTTTGAGCAGCACGCCGGTGCCGACGATGGTCCCGACGACTAACGAAATGGAATCGAGCAGCGACAGCCGGCGCACCAGCCGTCCGCCGCTCGCCCCGTCGCCGCTCCGGCGCAGGCCGGCGGCCGCGGACGGCGACGCCATCATGGCGCGCGCACGATCGTCGCGCTGATGAGATGATCGAGCCGGGGATAATTGCGATCGAGGTAATCGTTGCCGCCCTCGAACACCGGTCCCTGCTTACCGCCGCGCATGCCGCCGCCCGCCGTCTCGCCGTACTCCGAATTCAATCGATCCACCACGTCCATGCCGCGAACGACGGAGCCGAGCGGCGCGAAGCCCTGCGCATCCAGCTGCGGGTTGTCACGCAGGTTGATGTAGATCTGCGTCGTGCGCGTGTCGGGTCCGGTCATCGCGAACGCGCAGGTTCCGCGCGCGTTCGTGTGACGAACGCTGTCGTCGCCGATGCGCTGGTCGCGCCATCGCTGTGCGATTGCGGGATCGCCCGCGATGCCGAATTGCACGATGTATCCGGCGCGCACACGCGAGAACCGCGAGTCATCGAAATATCCGGAGCGCACGAGCTGGTAGAACCGGTCGACGCCGCGAGGCGCCCACGCGCGGACTGCGCCGACCACGAACGCGCCTTTGGTCGTCTCGAAGCGGACGAAGAAGCGATCGGGCGCGCGCGTTTGCCAGAACGCGTTCGACGGATCGCGCAGCACCGTGCGCGCCGGAGCCGCCGCGTTGAACGAAGCGCTCTGCGACCGATGGCATCCCGCGGCTGCGACGCACACCACCGCGAAGGCGATGGCTTCCGCGCACGATCCTGAGCTCCGCACGACACATGATGCGCCATGGACGGGCACGCTGTCCAGTGACATGCCCAACGCCTGGCGCTTGCCTCGCGTCGTGCGCGCCAGCATCATCGGCCAACGCTTCGATCGCCCGGAGGCTGGACCGTGTCCGCTCGCGTCGGATTGTTCGTCGTTGCGTTGGTCATGGGCTCACTCGCGCCGACGCCGCCATTCCATGCGCCGCTGCCGACATTGGCGCCTGGCAACGGCCTCGCGCTCACGCCGCCGCTGGGGTGGAACAGCTGGAACCACTTTCACTGCGGCGTCAATGAGCAGATGATCCGCGAGACCGCGGACGCAATGGTATCGAGCGGCATGCGCGACGCCGGTTATCGCTATGTGGTGATCGATGATTGTTGGCAAGTCGCGCGCGATGCCAACGGCGTACTCGTCGCCGATTCGACGCGGTTTCCGCACGGCATCAAGTCGCTCGCCGATTACGTCCACGCGAAGGGATTGTTGTTCGGCATCTATACCGACGCCGGAACCAACACGTGTCAGGGTCGCCCTGGGACCCTCGGCCACGAAGACCTGGATGCGCGCACGTTCGCCGACTGGGGCGTCGACTACGTGAAGGAAGATTGGTGTCACGCCGCGAAGCTCGATGCGCCCACGCAGTACGCAAAGTTCCGCGATGCGCTCGCGCGCACCGGACGCCCGATCGTATTCAGCATCTGCGAATGGGGATCGAATCAGCCGTGGGAGTGGGCGCCCCGCGTCGGCAACCTGTGGCGAACCACGGATGACATCGAAGACACGTGGAGCTCGATGCTGGACAATCTCGACCAGTCGGGCCAACATGCGGCCGCCGCGAGTCCGGGCGCGTGGAACGATCCCGACATGCTCGAGGTGGGCAACGGCGGCATGACCGCCGACGAATATCGCGCGCACTTCAGTTTGTGGGCGATCATGGCTGCGCCGCTCATCGCCGGCAACGACCTGCGCCACATGTCGCCGGAAACCGTGCAGACGCTCACCAACCGCGAGGTGATTGCGGTGGATCAGGATTCGTTAGGCGCGCAGGGCATTCTGGTGTGGGAACGGCCGCCCGAGCTCCAGGTCTGGGCCAAGCCCTTGGGCGACGGCTCGCGCGCGATCGCCTTACTCAACCGCTCGTCCGCGCCGGCGAAGATCACCGCCTCCTTCGCGCGCGCCGGCCTGCGCACCGACTCGGCGCAAATCCGTGACCTCTGGCAGCACAAAAATCTCGGCACGTTCGCCCGTCAGTTCGAGAGCGTCGTCCCGCCGCACGCCGCCATGCTGCTCCGCGCGACACCCGTTCGCTAACGACCTTATCCGGCTTCTCCGCGCCCGTCCGGCTTTGTCCGCTCAGTGTCCGCCTTAGAGGCCGTTCGCCACCCCTCGCTGCGCCAGAGACCAGAGCTGCGTCTGTGTCGATGCGTGCTCGAGCATCGTGAGCGCGCGCTGCAGCGGTGCATCGCTCGGCGCCGAGCGACGGAACGCGCTCGAGTCACCGAACGCGATGGTTGCAATCTGCTGCTCGAGGAGCCGGTCAACCCACGGCTCCGCGGCTTCGAACGTCGCGCGGTCGACGTTCACCCCTGATGCGCGCAGCTCTCGGTAGAACGCTTCGCGCCACTCCGGCAGCACGATGAAATCGCCGCGCACCGTGGTGCGAAGTCCGCGCGCAACGTCGAACAGAGCCGTGCGCGTTTGCGCGGCCTTGGGCGCGAATTCGCGCGCGAGATGCTGCTCGGCGCTCGTGAGTGTGTCCGACGCGACCGTCACATCGGGCGTGATGCCGCCCCCGCCGAGGACCGTGCGTCCGCCGTCGCTCTTGTAGCGCGGCCGGTGCGCAGGCGGCGCGGTATCGGCCAGTGGATTGACCGACGTGTCCGGCGCGCCATCGAACGTGTGCGCGCGCTGGATGCTACGCCCACTCGGCGTGTACCAGCGTCCGGTGGTCAGCTTGAGCGCGTAGCCGCCGTCGAGGTTGAACAGCGATTGCACGACGCCTTTGCCGAACGACGTCTCGCCGACGATCACGGCGCGATCGTGATCTTGCAGCGCGCCGGCGACGATCTCGGATGCCGACGCCGTGTAGTGATCGACGAGCAGCACGACGGGCTCCGATCGCACCAGGGGCGGGATGCGCGCGCGATAGCTCTGTGCCGGTTCGCCGCGTTGTCTGAGCTCGGCGATTTCCTGCCCGGCGCGGAGGAACAGGTTGCTCACCGCCAGCGCCTGCGCCACATCGCCGCCGGGGTTGCCGCGCAGGTCGATCACGAACGAGCGTGCACCGCGTTGTTTGAGTCCGGCGACCGCGCTGGCCATCTCGCTGTCCGCGGTCTCGTTGAAGCGCTGCAGCGGGATGTAGCCGGTGTGGTCGCCGATCACCATCGCGAACGGCACGGCCTGCGGCCGGACGATGGCGCGCACGAAGTGGGTGCGGATGGGCGTCGTGATGCCGGCGCGGAGGAACGTGAGGTCGACGCCGGAGCCGGGCTCACCGACGAGCAGCTGCGAGACGCGATCGCGGGGGAGCTTGGCCACGGGCGTGCCGTTGATGGCGACGATCTCGTCGCCGGTCATCACGCCGCCTAACGCAGCCGGCGAGTGCTGGAACACGCCGGTCACCGCGATGCCGCCCGGCTGCCGCTCGAGCGACATGCCTAACCCACCGTACGCGTTGCCGATGTCGTTGCGGAGGAAGCCCGCCATGGCGGTGCGCGAGAACAGGCTCGCGTACGGATCACCGATCGCGCTCACCATGCCGTTCGCCGCCTTCACGAACAGCGAGTCGTCGGAGATCGAGTCGACGCCGCGCGTCGCCACCAGCCGGCGCACTTCGTCGAACAGCCGGGCGCCCCGCTCGTCCCGCTTGCTCTGGCGGCTGGCCGCCATGCCGACCACGATGGCCACGCCGGCGGCGGCCGCGAGCGCCGCAGCCACCACGACAGTCCGCATCTGCCGGAATCCGGACATGGCTCTCCTCGGCTAAACCACAGGGTGCGGGCCGTATGAACCCGAATGCCCCAGGCTAGAACGGTGCGCACGCCAGGCTGTAGCGTCAATGGCGCGTCAGCGGCCTGTGATGTCAGAATCCTGCCATCGCACCGAGCGTACCCGGCCGTAGGGCGCGGTTGGCTGTCGTTCGGGCACTCGGTATGTTGCGCACATGAGTGCTCCTCTGCGCGCGCTCGCGACGTCCGGCCGTGAGCAGATGAAGAGCAGCATTGAGCTGCTGGATCGGACATTCCTCGCCGCGAACTATCTGTCCGCCGCGGAGCTCTACCTCAAAGACAACGTGTTGCTGCGCGAACCGCTCGCGCCGCGACACATCAAGGCCCGATTGCTCGGGCACTGGGGCACCGTCCCCGGCATCAATTTGTTGTACGCGCACCTGGGACGGCTCATACGCGACCGCGGGCAGCGCGTCCTGCTTGTCGTTGGGACCGGCCACGGCGCACCCGGCGTGCTGGCGAATACGTTCCTCGAGGGAACGTTAGGCGAGCGGTATCCCGAATACTCGCGCGACGCGGCCGGCGTGCAGGCGATGGTGCGCGCGTTTTCGTGGCCCGGCGGATTCCCGAGCCACCTCACGGCGCTCACGCCGGGCACGCTGCACGAGGGTGGTGAGCTCGGATACTCGCTCGTGCACGCGGCCGGCGCGGCGATGGACAATCGCGCGCTGTTGGTCGCGTGTCTCATCGGCGACGGCGAGGCCGAGACCGGTCCGC
This sequence comes from Gemmatimonadaceae bacterium, assembly GCA_036273715.1. Classification (NCBI taxonomy): domain Bacteria; kingdom Pseudomonadati; phylum Gemmatimonadota; class Gemmatimonadia; order Gemmatimonadales; family Gemmatimonadaceae; species Gemmatimonadaceae bacterium. The sequence goes on along the minus strand of DASUHB010000068.1, from coordinate 42,784 downwards.
TTGCCGGCTCGTGGCACTGGCATCGGTTCATGAATCCGGTCCGCGATGGCGTCGTGCTGCCGATCCTGCATCTCAACGGTTACAAGCTCTCGGGACCATCGCTGCTGGCGCGGTTCAGCGCCGACGAACTTGCCGAATATTTCGCGGGAATGGGCTACGAGGCGCGGGAAGTCGCGGGCGACGAGCGCGCGCTCGTACACCGCGCGATGTGGGACGCACTCGACTGGGCGTCCGATCGGTTAGGCGAACACCGCAATGCGGCGCGCGACGGCGGCGCGAGCCAGCAGCCGTGGCCGCTCATCGTGCTGCGTACGCCAAAGGGCTGGACCGGACCCAAGAGTCTCGACGGCCAGGCTATCGAGAACACGTTCCACGCGCACCAGATTCCGATCGAAGACCCGGCCACCAACCCGGACCACCTGCGCGCGCTGGAGCGCTGGCTGCGCAGCTATCACCCGGAAGAGCTGTTCGACGCCGACGGCCGCCCCGCGCCGGACGTGACGGCGATGTACCCGGTTGGTGACATGCGGTTAGGCGCGTGCCCGGCGGCAAACGGCGGCGCGCTGCTCGTGCCGCTCGTGTGCCCGGATCCGACTCCTGTGTCGGTGGACGCGGCCGCGCCCGGCGAAACGATCATCGAGAACACCAAGGTGTTAGGCAGCTACCTGCGCGAAGTCTTCAACGCCAACGAGGACGCGGCCAACTTCCGGCTCTTCTGCCCCGACGAGACGTCGTCCAACCGCTTGCAGAACGTGTTCGAGTCGACCCTCCGCGCCTGGATGCTCCCGCTCGTGCCGACGGATGAATACCTCTCGATGACGGGCCGGGTGCTGGAAATCCTGAGCGAACACTGCTGCGAGGGCTGGCTCGAGGGGTACGTGCTGTCGGGCCGCCACGGAATCTTCGCGTGCTACGAGGCGTTTCTCACCATCGTCGACTCGATGGTCCAGCAGTTTGCCAAGTGGCAGAAGATGGCAGCCGAGGTGAAGTGGCGGGTGCCGACCGCGTCGCTGAACCTGCTCGTGACCAGCCACGTGTGGGAGCAGGATCACAACGGCTACAGCCATCAGGGTCCGTCATTGATGAACCTGCTGCTCACCAAGAAGGCGGCGACGACACGCGTGTTCTTGCCGCCCGATGCGAACTCGCTGCTCGCCGTGACTCGCCGCTGTCTCGAGAGCCGTGGCGACATCAACCTCATCGTCGCGTCGAAGAAGCCGATGCCGCAGTGGCTCGACGTGGAGGAAGCGGATGCGCAGTGCTCCGCCGGCGCATCGCACTGGGCGTGGGCGGGCACCGACCCATCGCATGCCGACATCGTGCTCGCGGCGGCCGGCGACGTGCCGGCGCGGGAATCCGTGGCGGCCGCCTGGTGGCTGAGGCGCGTGGCGCCCGATCTGCGCGTCCGCGTCGTCAACATCATCGACTTGTTGGCGCTCGAGTCGCCGGACGACAACCCGCACGGCATCGATGCCCAACGATTCGATGCGTTGTTCGGTGCGACCATGCCCGTCGTGATGGCGTTTCACGGATATCCGAGCGCCGTGCATGAGATCATCCACCACCGGCCGCATCCACAGCGCTTCCACGTGCGCGGGTACGTCGAGGAGGGCACGACGACCACGCCGTTCAACATGCTCGTCCTCAACGGCATGAGCCGTTTTCAGCTGGCGATCGAGGCGCTGCGCCGCTGCGCGCGCACGGACGGCATCGACCAGCTCGAGGGAAAGCTGGCCGAGCACGGGCGGTACATTGTGGAGAACGGCGAGGACATGCCCGAGATCCAGCGGTGGCGCTGGTCCGCCTAACGCAATAGCGCCGCGGTCAGGCGAGGTGCGGAACGACGACCGCCGTCGTGCACCCCGCGCGCTCGACGATCGACGCCGTGCCCTGACCGAAGAACAGCGGCTGCGCGAGCAGCTTGTTCTCCGCGCCTAACACGAGCAGGTCGTAGTGGCCGGCGTGCGATTGCTCGATGATCGTCGCCGCCGGGTCGCCGCTGGCCAGGATGCGGACGCGCGGATCGATACCCGCCGAGGCGGCCAATTTCGCCAGATCTCCGCGGATGCGATTCTCCAGCGTCTCCGCCTCAAATTCCGCCACCGCGTGCGATGCCCGCAGCTCGGGCACGGCGAGCGCGCCCGTCGTCACGCGCGCTTCGTTGATCACGTGCAGCAGCGTCACCTGCGCGCCCGCGGATGCCGCGTACAGAAACGCGAACTCGGCGGCGGCGCGCGAGAAGACGCTGCCATCGAGCGGCACGACCACGCGCTCGTAAATGGTCGGCGCCGTGCCGTCTGCGCCGCGGACGATGACGACCGGCATGCGGAGCCGGCTCACCACGTCGCCCACGGCCGAGCGGCTCACCAGGTGGCGCGGCGCGGCGCCGATGAACACCAGATCGTAGTCGCGGGCGGCTTCGTCGAGAATGGCGGTGGTCGGCGTCGCCGATCGCACGCGGCGCACGACGAATCGCTTCTGTTGGTCGGTCAACAGCTCGGCGGCGCTCTCGAGGTGGCCGTCCAGTCCGAAGCCGGCCAGCGACGAGGTGCGTTCGCCGCGCAGCCGGGGCCACCGCTGATGCGCGCGCTCGGAGTCGACGTACATCGCGGTCAGCGTGCCCTCGTGCGCGCGGACGATCGGCGCGGCCAGGGCGAACGCCGCCATTGCGTTAGGCCCGCCCGCCGTCGGCACGAGCACGCGCACCGCGCCGGTGGACGGCAGCAGCGTGCGGTCGCCGGGCTCGAGGCGCCGCCGCTCTTCGTCCGTCACCGGCACGTGCTTCATGACGACGCGCAGGAACATCGGCGCCAGGAACGATGTGATCACCGCGATCATCACGACGATCGAGTACATCTCGTTCGTCAACAGACCGAGCGACAATCCGATCAGCGCGACGATCAGCTCCATCGCGCCGCGGGCGTTCATCCCGACGCCTAACGCAAGCGACTCCCAGCGGTTGAGCGACCCGAGGCGGCCGCCCACGTAGCAGCCTCCCAGCTTGCCCGCCACCGCGATGCCCAGCACGATCGCCGGCAGCTGCCACCCCGAGAGCGACCACAGGTCGACCTTCAGTCCGACGAACGCAAAGAAGATCGGCGACAGCGAGGCGAGCACGAACGTCTCGATCGTCTGCAGCGTCGCCGCGCGCACACGCGGGATCTGCCGCACGAGCAGCCCGAACACGAACGCGCCGAACACCGCGTGCACGCCGATCGCTTCCGTGATGGCGGAGCACAACAGCGTGGCGACCAAAATGAGGGTGAGGTCCGCGCCGATCAGCGGCACGCTGCGATTGACCCAGCCGATGACGCGCGTGAATCCCGGATACACGATCCAGCGCATCACGCCGAGGAACACGACGAGCGCGATCGCCGTGAACGCGAGCGACCCGGCGGAGAACGATCCGGCGGTCGCGATCCCGGCGATCACCGACAGCACGAGCCAGCCGACCGTATCGTCCACGACCCCGGCTGAAAGAATCACGACGCCGAGGTTGCGCTTCATCAAGTTGAGATCGATGAGAATCTTCGCGATCACGGGCATCGCCGAGATCGCCATCGCCGTCGCGATGAACGCGGCGAAGATCGCACGTTGGCTGGTCTGCGCCAGGTAGCGGTCCGGCATCCACAGGCCTAACGCAAGGCCGAGGGCGAACGGAACCGTGATGCCGAACACCGACGCCATGAGCGCCGGCCGGCCCAACCGCCGCATCACGCGGACATCGGTCTCGATGCCGGTGAGCAGCAGCAGGAAGATCATGCCGAGGCTCGAGATCACCTCGAGCAGATGGAACTGCGACGACCGCTGCGGGAAAATCGCGGTGAAGAGATCGGGCGCATAGTGCCCGAGCACCGACGGGCCGAGGACGATGCCGGCCAACAGCTCGCCGATCACCGCCGGCTGGCCGAGTCGCCGCATCACTTCCGCGAGCAGCCGGCAGAGGAACATCAAGCCGGCGATCTGCAGCAGCAGGATCTGTAAGTCGTGCCCCGAAATCGGCGGCACCGTCGCAGAACCCATAGCGTCCCTCGTGTCCAGCGGTGCGGGGGGCGGCGAATACAAAACCCGTCGCGTGCGGCGGCGGGCCCGATGATTCCATCCAAGGTAACGCGGCCGGCGCGCCGCGCCTATTCACCGAACTCTACGTTTATCATCCGGCGACTGACCGGCCGGTAAGCCGCGTCACCGCGCTGGCAACTCAATCCGGGTGATGCGGCCATTTGGGCCGACGGCCCATCCAATCCGATCCGATCCGAAGCCGACGCTCCAGTACGCCGCCGAGTCGATGAGCGTCCAGGTGCGGCCGTCATCGGTGGACGCTGCGGCGCCGCCGGGGCCCACGGCAACCAACCAGGGCGCCGTCGAGCGCGAGTACGCGGCGCCGAACACCGGCCCGGGGAAGGGCAGCGCGCCGCCCATGGTCCAGGTTCGGCCGCCATCATCGGTGATCGCGACGTCGTGCTGGAACGCGCGCAGGCGCGCGATGTTTCCGCCTAACGCAACGATGTGGCGCGCGTCGCGGATCGCGAGGCTCGTGATGCCGGCCGATGTGTCGGCGGCGAGCGGCGTGTTCGCGACATCCCACGTCGCGCCGCGGTCGCCGGTGCGGAGGATGCGCGCGGTGCGCGCATTGCCGGTGCCGATCCACGCGTCGCCGGGCGGCAGGGCCATCGCGCACGTGCCGCTGGCCGCGAACGCGCCTTCGTTGGGCAGCGCCGCCGGCAGCGCGCGAGCCGGAACGGGCGACCAGTGCGCGCCGTCGCTGGTCGTGATCACGAGAAAGCGCCCGTCCACGGCGTCGCTCATCGCGACGCCGTGCATGCCGTCCCAGAAGGCAAAGCAGTCGTAGAACGCCCTGGAGTTGCGGGCGGTGAACTCGAGGGCCCAGGACGCACCGCCGTCGGTGGTCTTGTAGATGCGGGAATGTTCGCCTAACCCGCTCGACAACAGGTACGCGGTGCGCGCATCCACGGCGTGCACGTCGCGGAACTCCAGCGAGTCGGCGTTGGGCATCACGGCGCTTCGCCAGTGCTCGCCGCCGTCGGTGCTCACGGCCCAGGTCGCCGAATGCCCGCCCACCCACACGACGTTGGAATCAACGGCGCTCACGTCCTGCAGCAGCGCCGCCGTTCCGCTCCGTTGGGCAACGAGCCGGATGTCGGCTCGGCGTGGATGCGTCACCGCGGCCGCGCCGGCGGCGACGGCGCCGCCGAGCGCGAGGACGCCGAGCGCGCGACTGATTGTCGAGGTCAGAATCGATGGTCTCCGAGCGAGAGGACTGGATGCACCGTGAGCTTCGTGCGCACGCCATGTTGCGTCGTGGCGGCCGGCGCATGCAAGTCCGACGCCCCCGCGCAGCGCCCGAGGCTGCAAACTAATCGCCGTGTCGCCCGGCGCGGCCAGCCATCGCGCCCGGCGATGTGAGCGCCGAACGACCCCGTTCTTCCACGTGGCGCATCTCTGTTTCGTTGCCGCATATTGCTCGCGTCCTCACCTCATTCGAGCCTCGCAATGCGACGTATCGGTTTCCTTGCCGCCTCTTCCGTTGCCGCGATCGCGTTCCTGCCGATCACGACGCTTCCGTCAACCGACACGCTGCCTGGATTCTCCGCGCAGTCGGCTCGGCTCGAGCTCGATTGGGAATCGAAGTTCGACGCCATTCCATCCCCCGACACCATCCGCGCCAACATGCGCCGGTTGTCGGCGCGGCCGCACCACGTCGGGTCGCCGTACGATCACGACAATGCGCAGTGGCTGCTGGCGCGCTTCAAGTCGTTCGGCTGGGATGCGCACATCGAGCAATTCGACGTCCTCTTCCCGACGCCGCGCGAGCGAGTCGTCGAGCTGGTGGCGCCGACGCATTTCAGGGCGAAGCTCGAGGAGCCGGCCGTCGCCGGCGACCCTACATCGTCGCAGCACGACGAACAGCTTCCGCCGTACAACGCATACTCGGCCGACGGCGACGTGACCGGACCGCTCGTGTACGTGAACTACGGCATCCCGTCGGACTACGACGAGCTCGCGCGACACGGCATCTCGGTGAAGGGTGCGATCGTGATCGCGCGCTACGGCGGGTCGTGGCGCGGCATCAAGCCGAAGGTTGCCGCGGAGCATGGCGCGGTGGGTTGTCTCATTTACTCCGACCCGCGCGACGACGGCTACGCGCAGGGCGACGTGTTCCCGAAGGGGCCGTTCCGTCCGCGCGACGGCGTGCAGCGGGGCAGCGTGGCCGACATGCCGCTCTACTCGGGCGACCCGCTCACGCCCGGGGTGGGCGCGGTGCCGGGAGCCAAGCGCCTAACGCTAGCCGAAGCGAAGACGCTCACCCGGATTCCAGTGCTGCCGATTTCGTATGGCGACGCGGAGCCGCTCCTGGCGGCGATGACCGGTCCGGTGGCGCCGCCCGCATGGCGCGGCGCGCTGCCGGTGACGTATCACCTGGGACCGGGCGCCGCGCGCGTGCACCTGCGTGTGAAATCGGACTGGTCCACCAAGCCGATCTACGACGTGATCGCGATGCTCAAGGGGTCGACGAGCCCCGACGAGTGGGTGATTCGCGGCAATCACCACGACGGATGGGTGAACGGGGCCGGCGATCCGCTGTCGGGGCAATCGGCGCTGCTCGAGGAGGCCCGCGGGTTAGGCGAGCTGGTGCGCCAGGGCTGGCATCCGCGCCGGACCATCGTCTACGCGGCCTGGGACGGGGAAGAGCCCGGTCTGTTAGGCAGCACCGAGTGGGTCGAGACGCACGCCGATGAGCTCCGCGGCAAGGCGGTGGCGTACATCAACAGCGACGGCAACGATCGGGGATACCTCAACGTGGGCGGATCGCACACGCTCGAGCGCTTCGTGAACGACGTCGCGCGCAGCATCCAGGATCCCGAAACGCACCTCACGGTGTGGAAGCGCTCGCAGCTCGTGCGCATCGAACGCGCGCGGTCGGCCGCAGAACGCAGCGAGCTGCGCAGTCCGAACGGCGAGCTCCCGATCAACGCACTCGGCTCGGGCTCGGACTACACGCCCTTCCTCCAGCATCTGGGTATCGCGTCGCTCAACATCGGCTACGGCGGCGAGGTGAGCAGCGCCGGCGTGTATCACTCGGTGTACGACGACTTCTACTGGTACACGCACTTCGGCGACACATCGTTCGTGTACGGCCGCGCGCTCGCGCAGACGGGCGGCACCATGGTAATGCGCCTGGCCGATGCGGATCTCCTGCCGTTCGATTTCAGCGACCTCGCGCGCACGGTGCATGGCTACGTCGGCGAGCTGGAGAAACTGCTCGACGCAGAACGGGACAGCGCGCTGGAGCGGAACCGCGAGCTCGGCGAGGGCGTGTTCGCGGCGACCTCGGATCCCTGGTCGCCGACGAACCCGCCGCCGGCCGAGGCCGTGCCGCCGCACCTGGATTTTTCGCCGCTGGACAACGCCATCGACTCGCTCACGCGGAGCGCGGATCGCTACGCGCGCGCCGCGGCTGCCGCGCACGCAAAGGGGATGTCTAACGAGGCGGTGCTGGCGCGCGTCGACGCGCTCGTGATGCAGAGCGAGCGGCGCCTGACGAACGCCCAGGGCTTGCCGCGGCGCCCGTGGTACGTCCACGAGCTGTACGCGCCCGGCTTCTACACCGGCTACGGCGTCAAGACGATTCCGGCGGTGCGCGAAGCGATCGAGCAGCGCAACTTCACCGAGGCCGGCCGCGAAATCCCGGTGGTGGCGCAGGCCCTGACGGACGAAGCGGCCCTGGTCGACTCGGCCGCCGCAGCGTTAGGCGGGACGTGACTGGACCGGCAGTCCGCATCGAGCGGGTCTCGAAGTCCTACGGCCACGTTCGTGCGTTGATCGACGTCTCGGTCGACGTTCCCCGGGGCGCATGCGTGGCGCTGGTCGGTGAAAGCGGCTCGGGAAAGACGACGCTGCTGCGGTGCATCAACCGGTTGGTCGCGTTCGACGCCGGCCAGATCACGGTGTTCGGCAGCAATGTGCTCGAAAGCGATCCGGTAGCGCTGCGGCGCGCCATCGGCTACGTGCCGCAAGACGGCGGCCTGCTGCCGCACTGGCGGGTGCGTCGCAACGTCGCGCTCGTTCCGTGGTTGGACGGCGCGCCGGATGCATCGCCGCGCGCCGAACGCGCGATGGCGGCGGTCGGGCTCGAGCCGGGGATGGCCGAGCGATGGCCGCACGAATTATCGGGAGGACAGCAGCAGCGCGCGGCGGTGGCGCGCGCCGTGGCGGGCGGGCAGTCGTTGGTCCTGCTCGATGAGCCGTTCGGCGCCCTCGATGCGATCGCGCGCTCGGATCTGCAAGCGATGATGATCGCGCTGCGCGAGCAGTCATCGCTCACGCTCGTGCTGGTCACGCACGATCTCACGGAGGCGTTCCGCCTGGCGACCGCGGTGGTGGTGATGCGCGCCGGCCGCGTCGAGCAGCACGCGCCGCCGGCCGACATCCGGAATGCGCCGGCGACGCCGTACGTGGCCGCGCTCCTGGCGCGCGCCGGCGTCGAGCCGTGATGCTTCGGCTCGCCGCCGCGGCGCTCTGCGCGGCGCTGCTCGTGCCTAACGGAGCAGCGGCGGGGCTGCGCCAGGCCGGCGCGCGGCCGGTGGTCGTCGCGTCCAAGCCGTTCGGCGAATCGTATCTGCTGGCCGAAATGTTCGCCCAACTGCTGGAATCGCGCGGCATTCCCGTGGAGCGCCGCGCCGGGCTCGGCGCCACGCAGGTCGCGTTCGCGGCGCTGCGATCGGGCGCGATCGACGTCTACCCCGAGTATACCGGCACCGGATTGCTCGCCATCCTGCACGCGGCGCCGATGCACGACGCCGGCGCGGTGTTCGACACGGTGCAGCGAGCGTTCGAGCAGCGGTGGGGCATCCGCTGGCTGCCTCCGTTAGGCTTCGAGAACACCTACGCGATCGCCGTCCGCGCCGGAACCGCGAGCCGGTACGGGCTCCGGACGCTGAGCGATCTGGCGCGCGTCGCTCCCAGGCTCACGGCGGGGTTCACGCCCGACTTCATCGGCCGCGCCGACGGCCTGCCGGGCCTGGCCCACGTCTATGGCCTCCACTTCGCGGCCGTGCGGCCGCTCGATCAGGCGCTCAAGTATCGCGCGTTGGCGTCGGGGAAGGTCGACGTCGTGGACGGATATTCCACCGACGGGTCGATTGCGCGCTACGGCCTCGTGGTGTTAGGCGACGACCGCCACTTCGTCCCGCCGTATCAGGCCGCGGCGCTCGTCGGCGCCCGATTGCAGCGCGACGACCCGGCCGCGGTCACGGTGTTAACGGAACTGAGCGGGCGGCTGAGCGCGCCGGTCATGCGGGCGCTCAACCAGCGCGTCGAAATCGGCGGCGAGTCGGTCGCCGCCGTCGCCACGGCCGCGCTCGCATCGCTCGGCCTAACGCAAGCACCCAGGGCGGTCGCGGCGGCGCCGCAGACGACGAAGCCGTCGTTCACGGCTTATCTCTGGCAGCGCCGCGCGACGTTGTGGAACGAGACGCTGCGCCATTTGCTGCTCGTCGCCGTGCCGCTGGTCGCCGGCATCATCGCCGGAGTGCCGCTGGCCCTGTGGCTCGAGCGCCGGCGCCGCGCGGCGGAGCCCGTGATTCGCGCGGTAGGCGTGCTCCAGACGATTCCGAGCATCGCCTTGCTCGCGATCATGATCCCGCTGTTGGGCGTTGGCGTGTGGCCGGCGCTGGTCGCGCTGTGGCTGTACTCGCTCTATCCGATCGTGCGCGGCACGTTCACGGCGGTGCGCGACGCCGATCCGTCGGCCGTGGCCGCAGGGCGAGCGTTAGGCATGACGCCGGCGCAGGTGCTGCGCTGGATACGGACACCGCTGGCCGCGCCCGGCATCATGGCCGGCATTCGCACCGCGGCCGTGATCGACGTGGGCACGGCGACGCTGGCGGCGTTCATCGGCGCCGGCGGCTTGGGCGAACCGATCGCCACCGGCCTCGCCCTCAACGATACCCGTCTCATTCTCTCGGGCGCGATTCCCGCCGCGGTGCTCGCGCTGATCGTCGATGCCCTGCTCGCCGCCGTCGAATGGTCCACGACGCCCGAGCCGCTCCGCGCCGCGGCCCGCGAACGATCACGCGACCGCTAGCCGCCTAACGTCAGGCTTTGTCGACTTTCTCCACGACGAGCGTGTAGTTGGCCGCCAGCGCCGCCAGTGCGCCGATCGCCACCCAGATCGGCAGCAGCACCGCCCCCACCACGCCGACCGTCAGCGGCACTTCCATCAGCGTGTGCCCCTGCTCGTTCTTGATCGTGATGCGGCGGATGTTGCCCTGGTGGACGAGCTCCTTCACGCGCGACAGCAGGCGCTCGCCGCTCACCTTGTGCTCCTCGGTATGGACCTTTTCCTCGGACGATGGAGGCGGTGTGGTGGGCGTCATCGCGTACCCCTTGGATGAGTTCTGCTCGGTCATTTCTCGGTATCCGTCGCGAGCACTTTGGAAACTGCGGCATGCGCCAGCACGACATCCGGGTCGCGCTGCAGCGCCTCGTAATAGTGCGTTCCGAAACCTACTCCCTCTTCGACAGGCGTGAGCAGGCTGCGCGCCGTACTCATGAGCCCGTGCACGTCCGCCATCGTCGGCGGCTCATCCGAGTCGAGTCGCTCGTCGATCTCGACCACGAGGGCCGAGATCGGCCTGAGCCACACGAACCACGGATCGTGAATCACCAGCTGCAGCAGCTCGCCGCTCGTCGACACACGCCCCACGACCCGCTCGAACGTCCTTCGCTCCGAATACACGAGCGTCTTGTGCAACCCCAGCAGCGCCCGTCGCAACGCGCCCAAGCGTTGACGGGAAAGATCAGTTTCGGACATGAAGAAAAGTAACTGAGCCGAAAACCGGCGCGTTTCGGCTTGTCCGGCCTTGTCCGGCCTTGTCCGGCCGTGTCCGCGCCCTTGTCCGCCTTAAGGCATCAGATCCCCGCACGTCCCATCGAACCACACTGTCGGATGCGACGTGACGTCGGCCAGGTCGTGCATCACCTCATGACGCACCACGAGCGTATCGCTCGCGTAGAAGTCCGCGATCACGATGGTGTGCAAGCTCGGATAGGTGACGGCGGCCGCGTACCCGCCCGCGTCTGGAGCATGCACCATCGACCCGGGCACGTGATACCACCGGATGCGTGCGTAGTCACCAACGAGCCCCGAGCATCGCTCCATGCCCGCGTACGCTGCGGCGTACCAGGAGGGCGCCGTGAGCGGTGCGGCGTTCACCAGTGCCGCCGGGGCGATCGGTGCCGATGGCGAGGCGCAGGTGAGCGCGGCGAAGCCCGCGGCGACAAGGAGCGCGAGGCGAGAGAGACGGGGGCCGGTCGACTCATGGTGAGAATGCATGGCCGGCTCGAGTGCAAGCCGGATTCCATCGCCGTCGACCCGTCAGACCGGTCAGCGGGGCCAAAATCGACGCGCGAGAGCACCAACTTCGATGCGCGCTCGACTATGGAACGAACTGTGCCTTCCTCCGGGCGGGAATTGTAGCGGGCGCAGCCATAGCCGACCGGATGGCATCGCCTTTGCCCGAAGAACCCACGTCACCCCGATTTGCGGCGCTCATGACGTCGTTGCGACCGCATCCTCAAGTCAAATCGTACGGAGGAAGGCTCAATGCGCCATTTTGCGTCGCGACGTGTCAGCCGATTCGCGCTCGCTCTGGCTGCGCTCGCCTCGGCTGCAACGCTTGCTGGGTGCGGAAGCGACAACGGCACCGGTGTCAACACCGGGTCCGTCAACGTGTCGGCCGCCACCACGGGCGCCGATGTCGATTCGAGCGGCTACAGCGTCGTGATCGACAACGGCAATGGACACTCCATCGGCATCACCGATTCGGTTACGGTATCCGGGGTCGGGTCGGGCAGCCATCAGGTGGTGCTGGCGTCGGTCGGGTCGAACTGTGTGGTCTCGCCGAGTGACACGCAGACGGTCACGGTGACGAGCGGCTCGGCCGCGTCGGTGTCGTTCCAGGTGACGTGCGCGCTGCGGCAGATCGTGTTCGCGTCGTTTCCGTCCGACAGCGGCGACATCTTCACGATCGCCGACGACGGCACCAACGCGCACCAGCTGGCCTCGTCGCCGAGCTTCGACGGGCTGCCGTCGTGGGCGCCTAACCGGCAGCTCATCTCGTTCTCGTCGAGCCGCCAGCACACCGGCCACGGCTTCGACATCTGGGTGGTGACGCCAAGCAACACGGGGCTCAAGCGCCTAACGACAGCGACCGGCGAGAACGGCCTGCCGGCGTGGTCGCCCGATGGGAGCAAGATCGCGTTCGCGTCCACGCGCACGGACACGACCGTTGGGCACGCTGAAATCTGGGTGATGAACGCCGACGGCAGCAACCCGGTGCAGCTCACACACGATGACGCGCTGGCCAACGCGCCCGCCTGGTCGCCCGACGGATCGCAGATCGCGTATCAGTCCGACGCCTCCGGCCCAACGCAGATCTGGGTGGTGAACGCGGACGGCAGCAACCCGCACCAGCTGACCAACGATCAGTCCAATGACGCCTCGCCCTCCTGGTCGACCACCGGCATGATCGTGTTCCAGTCGGACCGGGATCGCACCGCCGGTGATACGTCCGAGGTCGAGGTCTACGTGATGAAGTCCGACGGGACGAATCAGACGCGGCTCACGACGAGCCCCGGATTCGACGGCACGCCGGCGTGGTCGTCCGATGGCAAGAAGATCGTGTTCGAAAGCAGCCGCAGCGGCCACTCGGACGTGTGGATCATGAACGCCGATGGCACCAATCAGACGCGCGTCACCAGCAACGGCGCCGACAACGGAACGCCCAAGTTCGAGCCGTGACGGGTGAGGGAAGCGCGCGGTACTGCGCGCTTCCCTCCGTCCGTTACCATCCCGGCGTGAGCTGGAATCCCCACTGGTTCTTCGCGTTCGGACGCTGGAACGGGTGCGCGTACCAGACTTCCGCCACGAGATAGCTCAACACGTTCACGCGCATGCTCACGCCGGCGCTGAAAATCGGCACGCGGCCCTGCGACGTAGTCGAGAACTCGATGTTCGGCTGGTCGGCCGATGTCCAGGCGACGCCGGCGTCCACGAACGGCGAGAGCTCGGTGGCCAGGTACGGGAAGTTGATCAGCCCGAACTGGTCGGTGCCTAACACTGGAATGCGCAACTCCACGTTGGCCACCGCCATCTTGCTGCCGATCAATCGGTCGAACACCGGGCAGCTGCTGGTCGCGGACGCGACGCACTCGTTTGCGTTGATCGAGTTCACGTCGTAGCCGCGCACGAGCTGCGGATCGCCGACGTACAGCGGGAACAACTCCGGGTTGTCCGCGTCCGGCCCGTACCGGCCGATGTGAATGGCCCGGAAGGCGAACGTGATCGGACGCATGAAGAAATAGCGCCGGTAGTCGGCCAGTACGTTCTCCATGCGCAGCGATCCGAACGATGGGTCGACCTCGAAGCGATAGCGGCCGCCGGCGATCGGCGACGTGAATCCGTAGTACGAGTAGTCGCCCACGAACGCCGCCGTCAGCGACACGTAGTTCCAGGTCGGCAATCCCGACGACACGTTCTGCTGCGTTTCGCCGAACGGAATGCCGGTGGTCGGGTCGATGAACAGCCGGAAGAGCTGCGTGCCGTAACTCAGGTGCGTCGCCGAAATGCCGAACTCGAAGCGTTTCGTGAGATCGAGCGGGTACTGCGTGGCCGCGTTCACCTGGTCGTAGTACTGGCGAATGAGCCGCTGCTCGAACACCGTCGTCGGAACCTGGTTGCCGCTGTTGTCGGTCAGCGTCGTGTCGAATGCATCGGCGCCGATCAGGGGATAGACGGTGTGCGAGAGACCCACCTGCCAGTTCCATCGGTGGGCGAGGTTGGCGTAGAAGACCGATCCGCCGAAGTCCTGGATGTCGCCCGCGCCGCCTAACTCAACACCGATGACGTTGTTGCTCAACTGGTCGGCGAAGTACGCGGTGACGCCGCCGCCGGCGATCGTTCCGTACGGCCCGACGCCCACGCCCACACCGGGCGAGCCCAGGTACTCGAGCGAGATCTTCGGGTTGTAGGGGAGCGACGCATACTGCTCGGCCGGCGGCAAGCCGGTGACCGGATCATGCACGCGCTGCGTGATCTCGCCGACTTCCACCGGTTTGAGCGGCGGCATGTTGCCGGCGATCGACGTCGTGTCCACGTTAGGCCCGAGCAGCGTGCCGCCGGCTTCGTCGGGCTGCATCGTGTGCAGCGAGTACCCGCCGCGCTCGAACAACGAGAACGCGAGCCGCCCTTCGTCCTTGGCGACCGACAGGGCGGGGGAGAGCGCTTCGATGCCGCTCACGCCCGTCGCCGACTTCGTCACCTCGTACACTTCGTTCGTCTGCAGGTTAATGCGATAGATGTCATCGTATCCGCCGCGGTCGGAGACGAAGTAAATGCTCTTGCCGTCCGGCGAATACTGCGGGTTGATCGACTTCGCGTTCGGGAACACGGGCACGAGCGAGATCTTGCGCGTGTCCATGTCCATGAGGGCGAGGTGCATCGGCCCGTACTTGAGCGTATCGAGATTGGTGAGCGGGCCGGAATCCGTGACGAACGCGACCGTCTTGCCGTCGGGCGACCACGCCGGCTGGATCTGCGCGTAGCGATCGTGCGTGAGGCGTTCCTGGTTGCCCGTCTTGAGGTCGTAGAGGAACAGATCGCTGATGCCGCCGACCATGCCGGAGAACACCATCTGATCGTTAGGCCCCCACGAGACGTCGGTGATCGCGCTCACGCCCTGTTTGGGTTTGATGCGCCGGATGATGTCCTTCCTGTCGACGTTGAACACGTCGATCTCGTTCTTGCCGTCGGCGTACACGATGAACGCGAAGTCCTTGCCGTTCGGCGACCACGAGCCCGACGAGTTGATGAAGCTGATCGCGTCGAAGTGCTGGTCGCTGTTCGGCCCCGTGAGCTTCTTGACGATCCGTCCCGTCTGCGCGTCGGCGACGTACAGGTCGATGTTCAGCAGGCCGCGCGTCGTCAGGAACGCGAGGTACTTCCCGTCGGGGCTCAGCGCCGGCGAGACGTCCATGTCGCCGTACTTGCTGCCGGGCCGGAGGAGGCGCTTGCCTAACGAATCGGGCACCTGGCGGCCCTGCATGAGCGGGAGGTACGCGTCGCGGATTGCCTGCAGCCACTGCGCCGACAGCGTGTCGCTGCTCATGCCGAGGGTGCGGCGGATGCCCAACTCGAATCCGCTCTGCAGGGACGCGCGGTAGAGCTGCTGGACGACGTCGTCGCCCCAGCGCCCGCCAATGTACGCCCACAGCGCCTCGCCGTAGCGGTACGGGAAATAGCGCGGGTCCGTGCTCAGCTTCTTGATCGTCGGAATGTCGTTGCGCAGCGCCGCGTCGCGCAGCCACATCGCGGTGTTCGGGTCGTTCCTGCCTAACGAGAGATATTCAGCCATGCCTTCGATGAGCCAGAGCGGGAGGCGGTCGAGTGCGATCATGCCGCCGCCCTTCATCTTTCCGGCGATGTCGTACTGGAATACGTGCGTCAGCTCATGGCCGATCACGTGGTCGTCGTCGGCGTACACGCCGGTGAACGGCAAGACGACGCGGCTCCGCAGCCCCTCGGTGACGCCGCCGGTGCTCTGGTCGATGAATCCGCCGATGACGTTGGTCTGCTCGAAATCGGCGTGGTTGGCGTAGAGGATGATCGAGCGCCGATCGAATTCGTCGGTCAACGTCTTGCTGTGCCGCGCGTACCACCGCTCCGCCATGCGCGCGGCGTCGACTGCCGCGAGCGACTCCGCGGGATAGTAGTAGATGTCGAAGTGCGGCGTCTTGAGGCGCTTGAAGTGGAACGTCTGGTATTGGACTTTGTTGCGGCCGAAGTACTGCGCCGCGGCAGTGGACGGCAGGCTAGAGGCGAATCCCATCGCGAGCGTCGCCGCGATCGTGAGAGCCTTACTCCCTGCTATGCGTACGCTCGGCACGTTAGCCTCTCGTAGGGGGTTGAGCGCGCGACTCGACGGGCGAATGCATCGCGCAATCGTTGTACCAATACACGCCCCGTCTTCGCGGTTCGCGCGAGACGATTTGCATATGGCGCACGTACGATACTACAGGTCAGCCTCACCGGAAGATGGTGTTGTCTGCCGATGTCCCGCGTGCATCGCCGCAGCGAGTGACCGCATTCCGACACAGCGTGCGTCCCCCGTCGAGGACGCCGAACGCGATCGCCCTGGCCGCCGCCGCGATGCTCTTCTATCGTTCGGCGTGCACTTCCATCCCCAGCCGGCCGCGCGATCCGTCGTCGCCGATCGCGTGCTGTTTCTCGTTTCCTATCTGCTGTTCTGGACGGCCGCGTTCCTCGTCGCGCGGGGCATCTTCATCGTCTACGAACATCACGCTGCCGCGCAGTTGGGCATCGGCACCATCGGCCGGGTGTTCCTCAACGGCGCGCGCATGGACCTTTCTGCTGCTGCGTACGCGACGATAGTGCCATCACTGCTCATCATCCTTGGCCGCGTCGTGCGGCCGAGTGTGGTTCGGGCGGCACTCACCACATATACCTATGCCCTGGTCGTCGTGGTCACGCTGTTCACGGCGGCCGACCTCGGTATTTACGATGCGTGGGGCGTGCGGCTGGACGCAACGCCTCTCACCTACTTGCGGACCCCGGTGGAAGCGTATGCGTCGGCAGAGTCCGGCCCGGTGGTCCTCTGCGCCATAGTCGCGCTCGTCTTCGGCGCGCTTTGCATCGTCGCGTATCGCCGGCTCGTCGCGCGCCGATTGGACGCGCGCCCGACCACGACCGGAGCCGCGGCCGCAGCCCTCGTGCTCGGGGCTCTCCTCATCGTGCCGATTCGCGGCGGCGTGCAGTGGACGCCGCTCAATCAGAGCAGCGTGTACTTCTCGAGCAACGAATTCGCGAACCAGGCCGCGCTCAACGTGCCGTGGAACGTCGCGCACTCGCTGACCACCGAGAATGCGTTGGGCCGCGCGAATCCGTACACGACCATCGACGCGGCCACCGCGCGCCGCGTCGTGGACAGCCTGCTCGCGGATCCGGCGGCCACGCCGCCCGCGCTGCTCCGGATCCGCCGGCCCAACATCATTCTCATCATCTGGGAGAGTCTCACGGCCAAGGTCGTGGCTCCGTTAGGCGGCGTGCCCGGCGTCACGCCGAACCTGGACTCGCTCGTCCGCGACGGCGTCTTCTTCGACCACTTCTACGCCTCGGGAGACCGAAGCGCCAAGGGGCTCGTCGCCATCCTGAGCGGCTTTCCGCCCCTGCCGCACGTCCAGGTGATGAATACGCCGAATCGCGCCGCCAAACTTCCCATGTTGAGCCGGGATCTGGGCGATGCGGGGTACGCGACATCGTTCTACTACGGCGGCGAGCTCGCGTTTGCGAACATCAAGTCGTATCTGCTCAACGGACGCTTCGATACATTGGTGGGCGAGCGCGCGTTCCCGCGCGACGAACGCAACTCGAAATGGGGCGCGCACGACCAGTATGTGTTAGGCCGGTTGCTGCGCGACGTGCCGTCGATGCGGCGCCCGTTCTTCTCGGCGCTGTTCACACTGAGCAGCCACGAGCCGTTCGAGGTGCCGATGGCGCCCGTGTTCCCGGGCCACGACCAGCGCGCGAAGTTCCTCAACTCACAGGTGTACGCGGATCGCAGCGTCGGCGCCTTCGTTCGCGCCGCGCGCGCCCAGCCGTGGTGGGACAGCACGTTGGTCGTGATCGTCGCCGACCACGGGCATCCGCTGCCGCACCTCCTCCTGCCCAACGGGACGCAGGCCGACTCGCGGCAGCGCATTCCGATGCTCTGGCTGGGCGGCGCGCTCACGCGCCGCGATACCGTCATCACGCGCTTCGGCGCACAAACGGATCTCGCGCCCACGCTGCTCGCCCAACTGGGCCTCGGTCACGTGCAGTATCACTTCGGCCACGACGTCCTCGCGCCCGGCGCAACGTCGTTTGCCTACTATTCCTTCCTCGATGGTTTCGGCGTCGCCGATGCGCGCGGCAGTCTCGTGTACGACGCGCTCGCCCGGCGCGTCACCGAGCGCTACGGCGATGCCGGAGAGCCGGAGCAGCGCGCGGGACTGTCGCTGCTCCGGCTCTCGTTTCAGGCCTATCTCGACAAGTAAGCCGGCACCGCCCAACGCAGCGCCGGCGCGACACCTTACTGCACGATGACGACGCCCGTGTCGGCCTTCACCGAGTCGTCAAGATACGTATATGTCCCGTTCTTGAGAAACACGGTGAACTTCGACTGACCAACGCCGATCGGACCGCTCCCCTGCAAGGAATCGGGTGACAGCGAGGCGATGAAGCTGATCGCGTGCACCGCGTCGGTGGCGGTCCACGTCACGGTATCGCCAACTGCGCTGGTCACCGTGTCGGGCGTGAAGCCGCTGTTGGAGATGGTGACGTTGTGATTGACCGGGTGAGGATTCTGGTTGTTACCGGTGCTCGAGCTGCTTCCGCACGCTGCCAGCGCGACGAGAGCTCCCGCACTGGCAAGGACGGCGATCGCATTGCTACGCATGGCGTTCCTCCAAGACGTGATCCGATGTGCATCACTCGCCGGCGAAGGAGCCCCACGCTGCCGTGCCGGACCCCGAGCGCCCACCTGCCGAAGCAATTCTCTTGCCGCCGTCCCGCTCGCCGGTTCTCGCGTTAGCCGCGTCGGCGCTATCGGAACGACCACTCGACCATGAGCCCGGTCCCGCCGTGCGCGCCCGTGTCGTGCTCGGGCACCAGCGCTGACGGCACGAGCCACCGTTCGAGCGCATTGTGCGGATGACGCCGGTTGTACCGCTCCACGATGAGGCCGCTGTACTCGCCGAGGAGCGCACCCACCGCGACGTCGCTCACCCAGTGGCGGTCCTTGTAAATGCGCGACAAGCCAACCAGCGTCGCGAGGCCGTACGTCGCCGGAGTCACGAAGCGCGCGGCGTGCGGCCAGTGTACCGCGCCTTCCTCGTCGACCACGGCGGCGAGCGAAAAGGCCGCGCTCGTGTGGCCCGATGGGAACGAGGTGAAGCCGCCGCCGGTGAACCCGCCGAAGACCAAAAAGTCATCGCCATCGGCCCGGCGCAGGTACGGCCGGTTGCGACCGGCCACGCCCTTGACGAGCTCCGTTGCGATCGCGCTCGAGACCAGCGCCTCCGCGGCATGGAGGCCGACGTCGGTGACGGTGTGATTGCCGGCGATGCGCCCGACGGCATACGTGCCGACGGTCAGCAGCACGGTGCCGGGATCGCCTAACAGGGAGAAGTCGTTCGCGATGGCGTGGGCCGATGCGCTCGATTGAACGCCGCGCTGCTCGACGCGGCCGCGCAGCCAGTCGTCCGCCGGCATGAGCGCCACCGCCCCGGCGACGAGCGCCGATGCGATGGCCGCGTCGTGCCGGGTGAACATCGGCCGCGCCGGCGCGCGCGCCGTGTCCCGGGCCTGCGCCGCCAGCGGCGCCGCGGCGCATCCGATGCCTAACGAGACGGCCAGCGCCGCGCCGGCCGCGGTCACTTGCACGAACGTACGCGCCAGGCCAACGCGTTCGCGTTCTTCGTCACCAGATCGCCCGCCCACGCGTCTTTGCCCTGCGCCGTCACCAGCGTCATCTCGCAATCGCGTTGCATGAGGACGGTTCCGTTGGGCGCGGCGACGGCCAGGTGCATCACCATCGGCGTCGGCGGCGGCAGCACGCCGTGATACGTCGTCTCGAGCTCGATCTGGCCGCTCCCCGGCGCCATACGCGCGCTCGCCGCCGTGAATCGCAGCACGCGTCCGTTGAGACGCCGCCACTCGAGATCGAGCCGCAACGTGTCCGTCGACGCCGGCTCGGAGTAGGTGATGGCCACGGTCATCTTCATCCAGGTGGACGTGAGGACCGACACCGACGTGATCGTCGCTCCCTGCGGACCGGCGCCGGCAGCGAGGGGAATCAGCGCCATCGCCGTGGCGCACGCCATCAGCCGCCGCAGCCGGCGGCGCGGGTTCCGCCTAACGATACCGCCGTCCCCGCCCTTCGCTGCCCTCATTGACGACACCTCGCTCCGCGGCCACACCGTACCGCGAGAAGAAATCGAGCATCGTCGGCGATGCGTACAGCTCGCGCGTCGGCAGGTGTCCGAACAGCCAGCTCCGCCTGCCGCCAGGCCACTCGTGCTCCCCGCCGACTACCGTATAGAACACCACAACCGTGCCATTGGTGCATTCGGCGTACACTTCCTTGATCACGTGCCCGCTCTTCGACCGCTTGACCGGCGCCGAGCATCCATCGTGATGCGCCCAGAACGCCACGGCCTCCGGCGCCGACAAGTACGACACCGGCGCACCGGGCACGCGCTCGCCATGGTTGTCGTACGGAATCACATCATCGGCCGTGCCGTGGACGACCATCACCGGCAACGGCCTCGTCGTTGCGCACGCCGAGTCGGGCATCTCACCGGCGATCACCGCGAAGCCGGAAAGCTTGTCGGCGATGTCGCACGCGAGCGTGTACGTCATGATCCCGCCGTTGGACACGCCCGCCAGATACACGTGCGTCGGGTCGAGCGCCGGCACTCGCGCCAGCGATTTGATCAACGCCGAAATGAAATGGACGTTGCCCAACACCGTGGCGCGCCCGTCGGCCGTCGTGTCGCCCGTGGGCCAGTCGAGAAACTCGACGCCCAGCGTCCCGCTGCCGTCCGGATACGCCACGGCGTAGTGATGATCGTCGGCAGCGTCGTTCAATTCGGATTGCTGCGCCAGCCAACTGCCATTGGTCCCGCTGCCGTGTAGCACGATCACGATGGGCAGCGGCCGGTCGCCCTTGCGCCCATAGTCGGGAGGCAGGTGGAGCAGGTACGTCCGCGCGGCCGCGCCGACGGTGATCGTGTGATACGAGTCGCCGGGCTTGAGCGCACCCGGGACCAGTGGTCGCGCGCCGATCAGCGGCAGACAGCCGGACGCGGCGGCGATCACGGCGGTCGCCGTCATCTGCGCGACCATTGTCAACCTGCGCCGCACGAGCGGCCGGCTCTTCGGCTTCGCGAACCCAGGGCGGGACGCGATCACGATCGTCGCACGTATCGGTTCAATCCCTCGAGCCTCGACTGCGGAGAGACGAGCACACCAGGAAAGCTATCGCTGTACGGCCGGGCGCGCCCGACTCTGACCAGGATGCCGCCACCCGGGCCGCGCGGTCCACAACGATGGCGCACGCACGGCCATCGCTCAAGCCACGGCGAGTCCGCCCGACCCTGCGCCGGCCGCGGCCGTCACACGTCGCCGGCCGGCGAACCCTCCCACGCCGTCCGATCAGCCGCCTAACAATCCATACGCGAGCAGCGCCAGCACGATTGCGCTGATCACCGCGTACAACCGGTCCTTGCGCATCGCGAATGCCACCAGCGTGAGCGCGACCCGCGCGATCGGCGTCGCAATCAGCAGCACGACCCCCGCCTGCACGATCGCCTCGGCGCTGCCGGCGGCAACGCCGTGCGCCACGGCCGCCAGCGATCGGAGCGGCGACACCTGTCCGCGGAACGTGTGATAATCGGGATGCGTCCCGCCGGCCTGCATGAGGTACAGCACGCCGCCGACGAGCGTCACCGCCGCTGCGATGAGTACGCCGAACCGCAAAACGGTGCCCACGATCTGCTCGGTACGGTCGTCGGCCTGCGTGTGCCCGGTGACGACGGTATGCGGGACGCTCATCTCAGATCTTTCCCGTGAACGCGTTGAGCAGCAGCTCGACGGCAAGCGCGGCCACGAGCACGCTGAACACGACGCGCAATTTTTGTGTGTGCAGGTGCGGTAACATGCGTGCGCCGACTAACGCCCCGGCGAGGACGCCAAGCATGACCGGGAACGCCAGGCCGGGCACGATGTACCCGCGGTGCAGGTAAATGCCCGCGCTCGCCGCTGCCGTCACGCCGATCATGAAGTTGCTCGTCGTCGTGGACACCTTGAAGGGCAGGTGCATCGCGCGATCCATGGCCAACACTTTCACGACGCCCGAGCCGATGCCCAACAATCCCGAGAGCACGCCGGCGATGTACATGAGGCCGAACCCGAGCGGCACGCGCTGCACTTGATAATGCTGCGGGCCCTCCGGCGTCGGATACGTCGAGTCGAGTCGGAAGCGCAGTGCGATCGGATCCGACGGACCACCAGCGATGTGATCGACCCGCGGGCGCGTCGATGTCCATGCGGTGTGGAGGAGCACGACGCCGAAAATCACGGCGACGGCAGTCGGCGACACGAGGCCGGCGATGTAGGCTCCGGTCACGGCGCCAATGGTCGTCGCGATCTCGAGCAGCATGCCGACGCGAATGTTGCTGTATCCTTCTTTGACGTACGCCGCCGCCGCGCCTGACGACGTGGCAATCACCGACACGAGCGACGTGCCGATGGCGTAGCGAATGTCGACATGGAAGAGAATCGTGAGCAGCGGAACGATGATCGCGCCGCCGCCGAGTCCTGTGAGCGCGCCCAACAATCCGGCGGCGAGCGCCCCCAGAAAAAGGAGAATCGTGATGTCCGTAACGGGCATGTGTGCGTGGTGCGCGGAACAAGGGCAGGGTAGGCAAGCCATAGTCTAGCGCGTGCGACTGTCGCGCACTACCGGTTGCCGCGGCGACGGAGGACGCCCCACATTGGAGCGTGACCCGTCGGTGAAGGAGGACGCAGGTGAGCACGTTCTTGCGAGCGACCGAGATTCCGACGCAGGGCGCACGGACACCGCCCGCGTCATGGTACACGTCGCCTGTCACCTACGCGCTGGAGCTGGATCGCATTTTCCACAAGCGGTGGCTCTCGGCGTGTCGGGCATCCGACGTCATCAACCCGGGCGACTATGTGGTGCGCACGATTGGCACTGAGAGCGTGATCATCACGCGCGACAGTGAGGGCGCCGTGCGGGCATTCCACAACGTGTGCCGGCATCGCGGGACGCGCCTGTGCGCGGACACGAAGGGACACTTCGCGTCGGGCATCCAGTGCCCGTATCACGCGTGGACGTACGCGCTGGACGGCACGTTGACCGGCGCGCCGCACATGAGCGGCACCGAGGGGTTCGACCGTCGCGACTGGCCGTTGCACGCCGTTGCGGCGGCGGAGTGGGAAGGCTGGGTGTTCATCAATCTCGACCGCGACCCGGAACCGTTCGCCAGTGCATTCGCACCGCTGATCTCGCGGTTCGAGCGCTTTCGTCTCCCGACGCTCGAGCCGGCGCGCCGCATCGAGTACGACGTGCGCGCGAACTGGAAGCTCATCCACCAGAACTATTCCGAGTGCTATCACTGTTCGCCGGTACATCCCGCGCTCGTCCGCCTTACGCCGGCGAACAGCGGCGAGAACGATCTCTACGATGGACCGTTCCTCGGCGGCTTCATGGTGATCACGCAGCCGGGCGGCAGCATGAGCATGAGCGGACGCGCGTGTGGTGTGCCGGTGGGCGATCTGCCGGGCGACGACCTGCAGCGCGTGTATTACTACTCGATTTTCCCGAACATGCTGCTCAGCCTGCACCCGGACTACGCGATGGCGCACACGATGTGGCCGCGGGCGGCCGACCTGACGCACATCACGTGCGAGTGGTTGTTCAATCCGGCGTCGTTCGGCGATCCGTCGTTCGATGCCGACGATGCCGTCGCCTTCTGGGACATGACCAACGCGCAGGACTGGCGCGTGTGCGAGTTGAGTCAGTTAGGCGTATCGTCGTCGGCGTACACGCCGGGGCCGTATTCGGCGCGCGAGAGCCTCTCGGCCGCGTTCGACGCCGAGGTCCGCCGGAGCCTCGCCGGCTGAGTTCCGTTAGGCGTCGCGCAGCATCTCGCGCGCGGCGTTGTAGCCGCACGCGCCCATGACCCCGCCGCCGGGGTGCGTCGCGGCGCCGCAGAGATACAGATTCTCCACCGGCGTCCGGTAGTCGGCGTAGCCGGCGAGCGGGCGCAGGAAGAAAAGCTGCGGGAACGTCATCGCGCCCTGGAAGATGTTGCCGCCGGTGAGCGCGAAGCGGCGCTCGAGATCCAACGGCGTGAGCACTTGCCGCGCGATGACCGAGCGCTTGAAGTTGGGCGCGTACTCGTTGAGGATGTCGAAGCAGCGGTCGGCGAACTGCTCCTTGCGATCGTCCCAGGTGCCGTCGCGCAGCGCGTACGGTGCGTACTGAATGAACATCGTCATCAGGTGCTTGCCCGCCGGCGCAACGCTCGGGTCGACGGCGGACGGGATGGTACACTCGAGGATGGGCGACGCGGACGGGCGAGCGTACTTTGCGTCGTCGTACGCGCGCTCCATGTACTCGAGCGTCGGCGAGATGTGGATGGTGCCGCGGTGCTGCGGGCCTGCGGCCGCGCCGCTCGAGGGAAGCGCCGTGAAGTCCGGCAGCTCCGACAGCGCGACGTTGATCTTGAGCGACGCGCTGCGGTAATCGATCTGGCCCACGGCCCGCAGAAAGTCCTCGGGCAGATCGCGCGGATCCATCAGCCTGAGAAACGTGACGTTCGGATCGGCGTTCGATGCGATCTGGTGGGCGAGGAATTCCCTTCCGTCCTCGAGCACCACCGAGCGCGCGCGTCCGTCGCGCACCACGATGCGCGACACCGGCGAATCGAGCCGGATCTCCGCGCCTAACGCACGAGCCGAGCTCGCGAGCGCTTGCGTGATGCCGCCCATGCCGCCGCGCACGTAGCCCCACACGCCGCGCACGCCGTTGCACTCGCCCATGACGTGGTGGAACAGCACGTAGGCGGTGCCCGCCATCGATGGCGACGCAAATGCGCCGATGATCGCATCTGTGGCCAGCGTTGCCTTGAGCTGCTCGGACTCGAACCAGCGGTCCAGCACCGTCCGGGCGTCCGCCGTGAGAATCTCTATCGCGCGCGACGCATCCGCGCCGAGCCCGCGAAAATTCCATGCGAGCTTGACCAGGGCGAGGAGATCGCGCGGGCGGTCGGACCACGGCGCCGGCGGCGGTTGCATGAGCGTGGGCTCGATGAGATCCGCCACGCGCTCGAGCATCGCTTCGTACGCGGGATAGGCCTCGGCATCGTGCTCGGAGAATTTCGCGATCTCGCGCTGCGTCATCGCGCGGTCGGGTCCGAGGAGCAGCGAGCGTCCATCGGGAAACGGCGTGAACGACGATGGATCGCGGGGCAGCATCGCAAAGCCGTAGTCGGCGAGGCGCAGGTCGCGAATGATCTCGGGACGCAACAGGCTGTTCACGTAGGCGGCGGTCGAGACTTTGTAGCCGGGCCATACTTCTTCGGTCACGCACGCGCCGCCCACGATGTCGCGCCGCTCGAGCACGAGCACACGCCGTCCCGCGCGCGCCAGATACGCCGCTGTGACGAGACCGTTGTGTCCCGCGCCAATGATGATCACGTCGTACATCGCGCCCACTGCACTCGCTCCGCGAACCGGGAACGCAAAGGTCGATGGCGCGAGCCTCGCGCGTCAAGGCCGAGGCGTTTAGCTTAGCGCGCGCCGCGCCGGTGGGCGCGACACCCCGTCCTCACGCGCTCCCGCACTGCATCGATCGTGACACTCGCCGTCGAGTCTTCGAGGTCCAGTGCCGTCACGCGCCGCGCGGCGTGGTTCGGCCTGGCGGTGCTCACGTGCATCAATCTGCTCAATTATCTGGACCGGAACGTCGTCCCGCCGCTGGGCGAGAGTCTAAGGACCTCGACGCTGCACGTCACCGATCCACAGTTCGGCGCACTGGCCAGCGCTTTCATCCTGGTTTACATGGCGACGGCGCCGGCGTTCGGCGTGTTAGGCGACCGGGGCCCGCGTCCGCGGCTGATTGCGTTAGGCGTCGGGCTGTGGAGCGTCGCGACCATGCTCGGCGGCCTGGCATCCAGCTACGGGTGGCTGCTCGGGGCTCGCGCCGCGGTGGGCATCGGCGAGGCGGCGTACGGGAGCATCGCGCCGGCGCTGCTCGCCGACTACTTCCCCGATCACCAGCGCTCGCGCGTGTTCGCCGTGATGTACATGGCCATTCCCGTCGGCTCGGCGCTCGGCTACGTGGTGGGCGGCGCGATGGACGCACACTTTGGTTGGCGCTCCGCGTTTTTCGTCGCCGGCGCACCAGGACTGCTGCTCGCGCTGATCGCGCTCGGCCTTCTCGATCCGCCGCGCGGCGCGCAGGACCATGTGGGTGCTTTTGGCGCTGCCACACGGTCTCGCGGATTCGCGGCGTATCTCGACGTCGCGCGCATCCGCGAATACCGGCACACGGTGTTCGGCTACGCCGCGTACACGTTCGCCACGGGCGGCATCGCGGCGTGGATGCCGACGTTTCTGGTGCGCGAACGCCATCTGAGCAGCCAGAGCGCGTCGGTGACGCTCGGCGCGGTGCTCGTGGCGACGGGCTTCGCCGGAACGTTCGCGGGCGGCTGGCTGGCCGACGCGCTGCACCGCCGGATGCCTAACGCAAATCTGATGGTGTCGGGCGTCACGACGCTGCTCGCGGCGCCCCTGGCGTACGTGGCGCTGTCGTCGGCCGACCATGCGGTGTACTGGCCGGCGCTGGCCGCCGCCGAGGTGCTCATCTTCATGTCGACGGGGCCCATCAACTCCGCGATCGTCGACGCCGTGCCGGCGGCGATGCGCGCATCGGCGATGGCGGCGTCGATCTTCACGATTCACATTCTCGGCGACGTGCCCTCGCCGTACCTCATCGGCTCGCTTTCCAGCCGCGTCGGACTGGCGCATGCGGTACTACTGGTGCCCGCCGCCGTGCTCGTGGCCGGCGTATGGTGGATCTACGCGGCTAGCGTCCGACCGCCGCGGGCGGAATGAATCGAAGCGACTTGCCGCGGCTGACGACGGCGCGCAACGCCTCGTACACGAACGGATCGAGCAGCGTCCGCACGTGCTGCTTGAGGTAGGCGATCGCGTGATCCGGCGACAGCGGCTTCTGATGCGCGCGTCCCACCGTCACGGCATCGAAGGCGTCCGCGGCGCAGAGGATCCGCCCGCCTAACGATATCGCCTCGCCCTTCAACCCGCGCGGATACCCCGCGCCGTCGTAGTGCTCGTGGTGGTCGTGGATGTAGTCGAGCACCACGCCCAGGTGCTTGAGCGGCGCCAGAATTTCCATGCTCACGCGGACGTGAGCGCGGACGTGCGTGTATTCATCGGGCGTCAATTTCCCCGGCTTGGACAGCACTTCTTCGCGGATGCCGATCCGTCCGATGTCCATCAGCCGTCCCGCCAACCGCACTGCCTCGATGGTGTCCTCCGAGAGACCCATCTCGTCGGCGATCGACGCGGCGAGCTCGCCCACGCGGTGCGAGCGACCACGCAGATAGCGGTCTTTCGCTTCCATGGCGTTGATCAACGTTTCCGTCACCGTCACCGTGAGCGTGCGCAGCGCTTCCTGTTCGCGCTCGAGCTCAGCCGTGCGGCTCGCGACCTCGTCGCGCACCAGCTGGTCCACCTGGCGCTGATGCAGCATCAGCTCGCGCTTGCGGCGCACCTTCTCGATAGCGTGCTCCAGGTCCGGCAAATCGACCGGCTTGGTGAGGTAATCCATCGCGCCGCTTCCGAGCGCGTCGGTTGCCGTGGCCGCGTCGCTGACCGCGGTGAGCATCACGATCGCCAAGTCGGGACACGCCTGCAGCGCGTGCGGCACCAGCTCCAACCCCGACATGCCGGGCATGCGAATGTCGCTCAGCATGATGGTGAACGGCTGTCTGCCTAACTGATCGAGCGCGGCGGCTGCCGACGTCGCCGTCTCGACCTGAAATCCGCGGATCGTGAGGAACCGGCGGAGCGCGTTGCAGATCGCTTCTTCATCATCGACGATCAGCACGCGCGTGGCGCGGCGCTCGTCCTCTCGCAATGGCACTCCGGAATCCACACGCCGAACCGGGCCGGAGATCCGAAGTGCCGGAGCCAGTGCTGCGCTCATCGTCAGGGCAGGACGAAGGACGGGCTGGTCACGCTGCCCTTCTTACCGGTGGACACAGGCGAGAGCGAACCGCCCATCGTGCCCATCGAGACGAGGCTGCCCTTGCCGCCGTACGCGCCATTCACTGCCAGGCACATCGACGCGTTGCACGACGGCTGTCCGAGCGCGGCGTCTGCCGAGGCGAAGTCCATGGTCGAACCCGTTGCCAGCGTCACCTCGCGGAGGTACGGTGTACCGGTCGCGGACACGAACACGATCTGTGAACCGTCGGCCGACCACGCGGGATCCACCGCGCCGCCCGCCTCATGCGTGAGCTGCACTGCCTGTCCGCCCGCAGCCGGCACGACGTACACTTGCGGCAGGTTCGAACGCGTCGAGACGAAGGCGATCTGCGAACCATCGGGACTCCACACCGGAGCACGCTCCGGGACCCACGACTCCGAGCCCGTGGTGAGCGCCGTCTGGTTCGCGCCCGTGATATCCATGGTGAAGATGCGGATCACGCCGCCGCGGGCGCTGGTGAAGACGATGCGCGTGCCCGAGGGATCGATCGCCGCTTCATCATCGAGGCCCGCGCTGTTCGTCAGGCGCGTTTGGGCAGAACCATCCAGGCCCGAGATGTAGATTTCGGCATCGTTGTCGCGGTAGGACGTGAACACGAGCTTGCCCGCCGCGCTCTTCGGATTGTTGTCCGTGGAATTGTCGAACGTGAGGCGCGTGTTCGTGCCGTCGTGGTTCCAATAGATCTGCGGGGTGCCGGACGCATCGGAGGCGTAGACGAAATCGGCGACGGCCGGGGCTTTGGGCGCGCGCTGCTGATCGGGCGCCACGGGGCTCGAGGAACTCGAGCACGCGCCGGCCAACAGCGCCATGCAGCCGACGGCGAATGCGCGGGGCGCAGGACCAACGAGTGGAGAGTTCGGGCGGGACATGGACGTGGACTCCTCGTAAAGTTCAATGGGACTTCGTATGCATTGGTGTCTGTGCTGACATCGAGGAGTATCGTGAGCCGTAGGAGTGCCTTGAGATCGCGAGCAATTAAAGGCGGCTCATGTCTCGCGCGGTCCGTGGCGGTGGCCGGTGATGGAGTTATCGCTCTCTGGCTCGGGCGGACGGGACCGATCCGGGGTATATTTTTGCCGGCATGACACCTTTTCCGAGCAGCCTTCGCCGGCCTCCCGCGCGCGACAAGCCCGTCTTCCTCGACGAGACAGGGCGGCGGTGGCGGCTGCTGCGTTTGTTAGCACTCGGCGCCGGTGTCGTAAGTTCGTTAGTCGCGGCGGTGGTGGTCTTCAGCCTGCTCGTGCCGCCGGCGGGTCCGGCGCTGGCGATGTCGGCGACGCCGCCCTCGCACTCGCACCTGGTCATGACCAAGACGCAGCGCCGTCGGTTGGACAAGCGCCTGCAATTGTGGTTCGAGCTGCGCCGCCACCGCGCGCCTCCGGCTGTGCACGCCAACCGGCTGCCGATCCAGGCGCGGACCGTCGTCGGTAAGGCGCCCCAGCCCGGTCAGCCGATCGTTGCCGGGTTCTACGTCAACTGGGACGATAATTCGCTCGCGTCGCTCGCCGCGCACGTCGTCGATATGGATTGGGTGATCTGCGAGTGGGGCTTCCTCATGCCCGGCGGCGACTCGCTGCGGATGAACATCGACCGCCGCGTGCCGTACACCATCGCGCAAAAAATCCCGGACGAGCGGCAGCGTCCGTGGGTGTTCGCGATGATCTCGAACTTCGACTCGACGCGGGGCAAGTGGGACACGCCGTCGCTGCGGCACCTGCTCACCGACAAGGCGTCGCGCGACCGGGCGATCACGCAGCTCACCGACACGGTGATGCGCTACGGGTTAGGCGGGGTGACGCTCGACTTCGAGGAGGTGCCGCCGAGCCTGACGGACGCGATCGTGCAGTTCGAGAAGAAGCTCAAGGCGAACCTCGCGCCGAAGGGGCGGCTGGTGACGCAGGCCGTGTCGTTCAACGACACCGACGCGCAGCTGGCGAAGTACGGAGCCGTGGCCGACAAGCTGTTCTTCATGCTCTACGACGAGCACTACGGCGGCGGCGACCCGGGGCCGGTGGCGAGCCAGGAGTGGTTCGTGCGCACGGCGCGCCACATGATGCGGTTCATTCCGCCCAACAAGGCGATTCTTGCGTTGGGCGCGTACGGCTACGACTGGAACGACTCCGAGGATTCGGCCTCGGCCATGACGTTCCAGGATGTCATGAGCGCGGTTCGCGACGCGGCGGTGGACGGGCAGCCGGCGGCCATTCACTTCGACACGGCGGCGCTCAATCCGTATGCGACGTGGCGCGACCCGGATTCGACGGACCACGTGGATTGGTACCTCGACGGCGTCACCGCGTACAACGAGATCATCGCCGGGGATGCGTTAGGCGCGGCCGGCGTGGCCGTATGGCGGCTCGGTTCCGAAGATCCGGCAATCTGGTCGGTGATCGGCAGGCGCGGCATCGATGCGCCCGCGGAGAGCCTGCGCGTGATCCCGTCGGGCTACGATCCCGAGTTCCAGCCCAAGGCCGGTACGGGCGAGCTGCTGGAGCTGCGCGCGCGCCCGACGGACGGCACCCGCGAGATCAAGGTCGATCCCGTGACGCGGCTCGTCGTGGACGAGGACGTCACCCGATACGCGACGCCGTGGATCGTCCGGCGGTTCGGCAGCGGATCGCCGCACAAGATCGCGCTGACGTTCGACGACGGGCCCGACGGCCGGTACACGAGCGCGATTCTCGACACGCTCAAGTCGCGGCACGCGCCGGCCACGTTTTTCGTCATCGGACAGAACGCGGAGGCGCACATCCCGCTGCTGCGCCGCGAATACGCCGAGGGCCACGAGATCGGCAACCACACGTTCACCCATCCGAATCTCGCCTTCGCCAGCGACCGGGTGACCAAGCTGCAGCTGGACGCCACCGAGCGGCTGCTCGAGGCAGCGTTAGGCAGGCGCACGGCGTTCTTCCGGCCGCCGTATTTCGGGGACGCCGAGCCGACGACGCCGGACGAGCTCGAGCCGATTGCCGTGGCCACCGACCGCGGCTACATCAGCGTCGGCCTGCGCATCGACGCCGAGGACTGGCAGTCGCCCGGCGTCACAACGATCATCGACACGGTGCTGCATCAGCTGCCCAAGGGCGGGAACGTCGTGCTGCTCCACGACGGCGGCGGCAACCGCACGCAGACGGTCGCCGCGTTAGGCACGCTCATCGATTCGATCCGCGCCCGCGGCGACACGCTGGTGCCGCTCTCGGAGCTGGTCGGCATTCCGCGCGACGTCGCCATGCCGCCGCTGCCTCCCGAGGGCCGGTTCGGCCGCTTCGGCGAGCTGCTCGCCTTCGGCGGCGTCGGCGTCGCCGAGTGGCTGCTGTACTGGCTGTTCACCATCGCCGTCGTCCTCGGCTTCGCCCGACTGCTGTTCATCACGACGCTCGCGATCATCCAGCGCATCAAACGCCACCAGAACCCCGACGCGCCGGTGACGTACGCGCCGACGGTGAGCGTGATCGTGCCGGCGTACAACGAAGAGAAAGTGATCGTCAACACGATTCGCAGCCTCGTGACGCAGGAATATCCCGGCGAGCTCGAGGTCGTGATGGTGGACGACGGCTCGCCCGACCGCACGACGGAGGTAGCGCAGGCGGCGTTCGGCCACCATCCGCGCGTGACGCTGCTCCACAAGCCTAACGGAGGAAAGGCCAGCGCGCTCAACTTCGGCCTCCAGCGCGCGCGCGGCGAGATCGTCATCTGCCTCGACGCGGACACCATCTTCGCGCCCAACACCGTCGCCGAGCTCGTGGAGCCGTTGCACGATCCGAGCGTCGGCGCCGTGGCCGGCAACGCAAAGGTCGGAAACCGCGTGAATCTCGTGACACGATGGCAGGCCGTCGAATACGTCACCAGCCAGAACCTCGATCGCCGCGCGTTCTCGCTGCTCAACTGCATCACCGTCGTGCCGGGCGCCGTCGGCGCGTGGCGCAAATCCTTGATCGACGAGGTCGGTGGATTCAGCGAAGACACGCTGGCCGAAGACCAGGACCTCACGCTCTCGATTCGCCGGCACGGACACTCGATTGCCTACGCCGACGAAGCCATCGGCTATACCGAAGCGCCCGATTCGCTCCGCGCGCTGGCCAAGCAGCGCTTCCGCTGGTCATTCGGCACGCTGCAGTGCCTGTGGAAGCACAAGCGCGTGTTCCTCGACCCGCGGTACGGTTCGTTAGGCTTGGTCGCGATGCCGAACGTCCTCATCTTCCAGTTGTTCTTCCCGTTCGTATCGCCGATCGCCGACCTGATGTTCGTGTGGAGCTTGATCTCCGTGTGGCTGGTGCGCGCGCAACACGGCGCGACGTACGCGCTCACGAGCCTTGAGCAGGTGCTCACGTACTACGCCGTGTTCCTGCTCGTCGACTGGATCGCGACTGTGGTCGGCTTCTTCCTCGAACCGGGCGAAGACCGCTCGCTCACCTGGCTCGTGTTTCTGCAACGCTTTGCCTACCGGCAGGTGATGTACTGGGTGGTGGTGCGCTCGTTCGTCGCCGCGCTCAGGGGACGCGTGGTGGGCTGGGGCAAGCTGGAGCGGAAGGCAACCGTGGCGCGCGAAGAAGATGCGCGGTTGCGGGAAGCGCGCGCCGTCGCTCGTTAGGCAAACAACGGCGCGGGCGCCGGTTCCCCTACTCCAGCATTCTCCCGAATCCCGGGTCGTCGATCTCCTCCGGCACGTGGCTCTCGTTGCGCCGCGTGACGATCCAGACGACGATCGCGACGATAATAATGAGTGCGACCGCGAAGCGGTCTTCGTGACGGCGGACGTGGCCGATCATCACGACCGCGGTCGAGCCGAAAATCCATCCGACGGCAGTGAATATTCCGCTCCACAGCCAGGCGCTCACACCGCTTCCGATCACGAAGCCGGCGAACGACACACGCGCAGCGCCACAGGTGATCGGGAGCAGCAGCCGCGCTCCGTAGGCAAAGCGGACGACCAGCGACGCGCGCCATGGATGCCGCTGCACGGCGCCCAACAGGCGCGTCATCGGTTTCTGCAGACGGGGCCAGCGTGCGGCAACCGCCAGGGCGCGCCACCGGCCGAGCATGTAGAGCGCGACGTCCGCGGCCCAACTTCCCACCGCGCACGCCATGGCGGCGCGCACGACGTGCAGGTGTCCCTGGTGCGCGGCAAATCCCGCAACCACCGGCGCCGCTTCCTCGGTGAAGATGCTCGTCGCCCCGAGCGTGACGTACGCCCACACCTGCGACAGTCGGCTGAGGAAGGAATGCTGGGCGGCGAGAGCGAGAACCATCTGACCTCGGGTGTGCGTGAACGCGTTCGCGGAACTTCGACCCTGCGGTCGCGTTTGGCAACCGGGCTATTGCTCGCGCAGGGCCGCCATGGGTGTTTCCGCAAACACATCGCGGCTGCTCGAGAGGCCGACCACGGCGGTCAGCGCGACGATGATCAGCGCGAGCACGAGCAGCGGCGCTCCGGCCGGCGCAAACGGCGAGTCGAACAGAAAGTGCATCAGCGCCCAGGCGCCGCCTAACGAAAGTACGAGGCCCGTCGCGGCCGAGAGCAGGCCCAACACCGTGTACTCGCTGAGCATGATGCGGCCGATCTGCGCGCGCGTTGCGCCGAGGGTCTTGAGGAGCACGCCTTCGCGCAGCCGTTGGCGCCGCGCCGCGGCCACGGCGCTGAGCAGCACGAGAATGCCCGTCGCGACGCTGAACAGCGCCATGAAGCGGATCGCGATCGACACCTTGTCGACGATGCCGTCGATGGCCTGTTGAATGAGCGCCAGGTCGATGGTCGACACGTTTGGATCGTGTACGACCACCGCCCGCTGCAGCTCGGCGCGGGCGGTCGATTGCTCGACGCGCGTCAGGAACACGGTGGTCTGCGGGGCGTTGGTCAACGCCCCGGGCGCGAAGATGACGAAGAAGTTCGGCTCGAACCGGGCCCACGTCACCTGGCGCAGGCTCGTGACGATGCTCGGCACGCGAACGCCCTGCACGTCCCAGGTGATCGTATCGCCTAACGCGACGCCGAGGTCCGAGGCCAGGCCGGCGTCGATCGAGATCGGCCACGGCCCCGTGTGGCGCGCCGTGTCCGCGGCGGCGAACCAGGTGCCCGCCACCAGTTTCTCGGACGCGATCAGCGTGTCGCGATAGCTGGACCGGTACTCCCGGCGCAGCGCCCACGAGGCGCGGCGCGGATCGCGTTGGGCATCGGAGACGCTGCGGCCGTCGATGGCCGCGATGCGCATGGGCACGATCGGGACGCGCTGCAGTACCGGCGCGTGCGCGGCGCGAATCAGCGAATCGACGCTCTTCACCTGATCGGACTGCACGTCGAAGAAGGCGAGGTTGGCGCGCGTCTCGACCGAGCTTGCCGCCAGGCGCGCGAGGAGATTGCTCTGGACCAGGTACAGCGTGCTCACGAGAAACGCGCCGAATCCCAGCGCGAGCATCACCGCGCGCGTCTGGTTCGCCGGGCGATAGAGGTTCGCGAGTCCCTGGCGCACGACGAACGGCCAATGGTCCTTGAGCACGCGCCGGGTGACGCGCGAAACGATCGCGGCGGCGAGTGCGAGCAGCACGAGTGCGGTGCCGACGCCCGCGCTCATCCAGACGCCCCGGCGCACCGTGCCCGCGCGGCCGATCGCAATCAGCACGACGCTCGCGGCCAGCGCGACGAGCGCGAGCAGCCGCGGCCAGTCGGACAACACCCGGCGCATCGGGGCCACGCCGGCGGCGTCCCGCCGGATCGCTTCGAGCGGCGAAATCCGCCGCACGCCGAGGATCGGCAGGAGGGCGAAGATGACGGCCACCCAGACGCCGATGGCGATGCCGGCGCCGATCGCGCGCGGCTCGAGCTGTGGGACGACCGTGACCGGTACGGCGCTGCCCAGCACTCGGGGCAGCGCCATCTGCGCGACCACGCCGAGAATGGCGCCCGCCACCGCGCCGGCGAGACCGAGGACGCCGGTTTCGAGCAGATAGACGGTCAGCACCTGGCGCGACGTGGCGCCCAACACGCGGAGCATGGCAATCGGGTCGCGCTTCTCCTCGATGTACGCGCGGATCGCGCTGGCGACGCCGACGCCGCCTAACAGCAGCGCGACCAGCGCTACGACGCCGAGGAACCGGTTGAGCTGCTGCATGTCGTAGGTGAGTGAGCGCTCCGTGTCCTGCACGGTGCGCGTCCGTACGTGTGCGGCGTCGAGGGTGGCGCGGTGGGCATCGGCCACCGCGTTCGGGTCCGCGCCCGGCGGCAGCTTGAGCAGGGCCGCGTACTCGGCGCGGCTGCCGAACACCAGCAGTTTCGTTTCCGGTACCCACTTCTCGGCGATGTAGACGCGCGGGCCGAGGGATGATGCGATGCCGATGTCGCCGGGGACGTTCTGCAGCGTCCCCGCAATCCGGAACCGGGCCGAGCCTAACGAGAGGCTGTCGCCTAACCGAGCGCCGAGCTCGACGAGGAGCGAGCCGTCCACCAGCACGGTGTGCGACTGCTGGAGTCCCGCATAGCGGCCCGGCGGATCGGTCTGGATGGCGCCGTAGAACGGGACGCCGGGGCCGACCGCGTTCACCTGGACGAGCCGCGGCGCCGTCGCCCGCGGCACGAGGGCCATCGACGTGAACGTCGTCGTGCGCCCCACCGCGATGCCGTCCCGCGACAGCGTGTCGAGCAGCGAGTCCATCGAGGCGGGGAACGCCGTCCGCGACGAGAGCGACAGGTCTCCGCCTAACAGTTCCCGCGACTGCGCGCGAATCGAGCGAACGACGTCGGCCGAATAGGAGTCGATGGCGACGAGGGCCGCCACGCCGAGCGAGATAGCCGACATGTAGAGCAGGAGCCGGCTGCGTGCCGTGCGGCTGTCG
The DNA here is from genome assembly GCA_036273715.1 of Gemmatimonadaceae bacterium. Classification (NCBI taxonomy): domain Bacteria; kingdom Pseudomonadati; phylum Gemmatimonadota; class Gemmatimonadia; order Gemmatimonadales; family Gemmatimonadaceae; species Gemmatimonadaceae bacterium. Next base: position 6,995 of record DASUHB010000068.1, on the reverse strand, counting down.
CGCCAGGCGAGCCGCGCGAGATCGCGCCAGCGTGCGCTCACGCCGCGAGCTCCTGGTCGCCGACGACGGCGCCGTCGCTCAACCGGATGATGCGCTTGGCCCGCGACGCCAGCGCCGTGTCGTGCGTGACCAAAATGATTGTCGTGCCCGATTCGCGATTGAGCTCCTCGAGCAGCTGGATGATGCGATCGCCGGTCGACGAGTCGAGGTTGCCCGTGGGCTCATCGGCAAAGAGGACGCGCGGCGCGTTGGCGAAGGCGCGCGCGAGGGCGACGCGCTGTTGCTCGCCGCCGGACAGCTGCGCGGGGAGGTGTCCCGCGCGATCGGCGAGTCCGATGCGATCGAGGAGGGTGCGCGCTCGGTCACTCGCGTTGCGTTCGCCGCGCAGCTCGAGCGGCACGGCGATGTTCTCGGCCGCGGTGAGTGTCGGAATCAGTTGAAAGCTCTGGAACACGAATCCAACTTTCTCTCCACGGAGTTTGGCCCGCGCATCTTCGGTCAGGGTGCCGAGCTCGGCGCCATCGAGGAGGACGGAGCCGGACGTCGGCGTGTCGAGGCCGGCGAGCAAGCCGAGCAGCGTGGTCTTGCCGCTGCCGGATGGACCGACGATTGCGACGAAGGCGCCGTCGGGAATGGTGAACGAGACGTCGCGGAGCACCGTGAGGGTGCGGCCGCCGCTGGGATACGATTTGGTCAGGTGCCTAACGACGAGCATGAGAGCGGGTGTGTGGTGGAGACTGGTTGCGCTCTTGGGCCTCGCGGCCGCCGCAGGATGCGGCGGCCGCCCGGCCCAAGAGCGCAACGCGAGCCATGGCGCGGCGCCGGATACCGCGGCCCGTGACCGGGCCGCAGTCTCCGCGCCCCGCGCGGACAAGCACACGATCGTCTTCGTGGGAACGAGCCTCACCGCCGGGTACGGCCTGGACCCCGACTCGAGCTTCACGTCGCTCATCCAGCGGCGCATCGACTCCCTCGGTCTAAGCTATGACGTGGTCAACGCCGGCGTCAGCGGCGAGACGTCGGCCGGCGCACTCCGTCGCATCGGATGGGTGATGCGCCAACCGGCGGACATCGTGGTCCTCGAGGTCGGCGCGAACGACGGATTGCGCGCGCTCAACGTCGATTCGCTGCGCTCGAACCTTCAGCAGATCATCGACACGGTGCGTGCCACGCACCCCCAGGCCCGCATCGTGGTCGTCGGCATGCAGGCGCCGCCCAACCTCGGCGCGCGCTACACGTCGGCGTTTCGGCAGGTCTATCCGGAGATCGCCAGGAAAAACGATGCGGTGCTGCTTCCGTTTTTACTCGCCGGAGTGGGCGGCGTCGACTCGCTCAACCAAGCGGATGGGATTCATCCCAACGTGCGGGGCGAGCGAATAGTGGCGGAGACGGTCTGGCGAACGATCGAGCCGCTGTTGGGCGCGAAATGGTCTGTGAAACCGGCGGCTTGACCGTGCTTATCTGGTCAGCTAAGCTTAAAGGCTAGCTACCTTTACGCGATTTCTCGCCACGCGCGGGGTCGCAGGCCGGACGCGGGCGCCAGCGCGCCAGCCTCCGACCGGTTTCTGTCACCACGATTCTCAGGTCACGTACTTATGGCAATGCCGGCAACGCAGATCCGCCGAGGGATGGTCATCGTCTTCGAAGGCGAGCCCTGTCGCATCATGGACTTCCGCCACCATACGCCGGGGAACTTGCGGGCGATGGTGCAGACGAAGATGAAGAATCTGCGCACGGGCTCGAATTTCGAGCATCGCTTTCGGGCCGCCGACACCATCGAAAAGGCATCGCTCGAGACGCACGATCTGGAGTTCCTGTACCAGGGCGGCACGACGTATCACTTCATGAACACCGAGAACTACGACCAGCTCGAGATGGATGACGAGATGCTGGGCGACGCGGCGCAGTGGATGCAGCCGGGCATGAAGATCGTCGCCGAGTACTATGAGGGAAAGCCGATCGGAATCGAGCTGCCCAACTCCGTGGAGCTCGAGATCGTCGAGACGGCGCCGGTGATGAGGTCGGCGACGAAGACGTCGTCGTTCAAGCAGGCGAAGCTCGAGAACGGTGTGACGGTGAACATTCCGGAGTTCATTCCGTCGGGGATTCGCGTTCGCGTGAATCCGAATACGGGCGAATACATCGACCGCGCGAAGTGAGCGTGTCGAGGCGTTGATTCACCCATGGTGCACCGTTAACATTTGCATCTCGCCGGCGTCGCCCGTGGAGGGCGCGTTCGGCGTCATGGTGACCGTAGCTCAATTGGTTAGAGCACCGGACTGTGGCTCCGGGGGTTGTGGGTTCAATTCCCATCGGTCACCCTGGGGAATGGGCAATGGGGTGTGGGGTCCAGCGCGGGTCGGCGTGCCGGGTGCGCCGAGCGTTAGGCAGAGGGACCGCGGGCGGTGCACGTTAGGTCCGTAGCTCAATTGGTAGAGCACCGGTCTCCAAAACCGGCGGTTGGGGGTTCAAGTCCCTCCGGGCCTGTGGGAGATTGGCCGACAGCAGACGGCGGTATCGTCTAGGGGACCAGGACGGAGCCCTCTCAAGGCTCAAACACGGGTTCGAATCCCGTTACCGCTATCGGCCATGCGGCCCCATCGTCTATCGGTTAGGACGGCACTCTTTCAAGGTGCAGAGAGGGGTTCGACTCCCCTTGGGGCTATGAGGGGCCGTGCAGGTGCAGGAGCATGGAAGTCGGGGGCTGTAGCTCAGCTGGTTAGAGTGCCGGTCTGTCACACCGGAGGTCGCGGGTTCGAGCCCCGTCAGCCCCGTTAGGCAAGTGTCGCGCATGCTGCCCTGGTGGTGAAATTGGTAGACACGCCATCTTGAGGGGGTGGTGCCGAAAGGCGTCGCGGTTCGAGTCCGCGCCAGGGCATGCCGCCAGCGTAGCTCAGTGGTAGAGCACTCGATTCGTAATCGAGCGGTCCTCGGTTCAATCCCGAGCGCTGGCTTTCCGTTACGGCCTCTGTTGTGGGATTAACCACCGTCGCGGCGCCTTCATTGGCGTCGCGTTTCGTTTTCGTTCCACTTTCAACCGATGCCTGCATGGTCTCCAGGATGCGCGCCGACTCCTCGAGCTGCTCGGTGCGCTCCTTGTCGTACGACTGGCGCACCACCCGGAGATCGCGGTCCCCGATGTAGTCCGCCGCCACCTTGTAGTTGCCGCCCGTCGCTTCCAGCAAGTCGCCGGTGACGCCGCGCCGAAAGCCGTGGAACGCGCGGTATTTGATGTGCTCGACCTCAGCCCGCGTTTCCGCTTGGTGCAGCGCCTCGCACGCCGCCTGATAGGTCCACGGCTTCCCTTCGCGCCGCGCCTGTAGCGCCGGGAAAACATACAGGCTCCCGAATCCCCGCACCGTCGCCCACCCGTACGCGACCCACAACGCTTCGATCGCCGGTGCCGGGAGCGGCCGCGTCTGATCCTGCCACATCTTGTCGGTCTCCGCGCGCCAGTGGATCGTGCCTGCCCGCAGGTCAACGTCCCGCCACTCGAGATGCAGGAGCGAACGCGCGCGACGGCCCGTCATCGCGCACAGCACGGTGAGCACGTACGGCCGCCAGCCGTGGAAGGTGCGCGGGTCGAACTGGGCCAGGATCGCCGCGGCTTCCTCGCGCCGGTATTCGTGCATCGGAAGCGCGCGCTTCCCCTTGGGGCTTTTGACGCGGTACTCGAGCACCTTGGTCATCGGGAGCTTGTCGGCGTTGACGCCCCAGCGGATGATCCGGCGCACGGCGGCGACCAGGAGCCGGACCTGGTTCGGCACGTGGCCTAACTGCGCGAGCGCCTTCCGGTACTCATCGAGCAGCGCGGGCGTCACCTCGGTGGCGATCCTGTTGCGGCCCGCGAACGTCTCGAACTTCCGCCAGCGCTGCAGATATCCGACGGCGGTGGTCTGCGCGCGCACGTCGTCCGCGACGGCGAGCCAATACGCGTCCCAGAGCTCACGGAGCGTGATCGGCGGGAACGTTGGCGTGGACGGTTGCGTGAGCCGCTCGTAGGCGCCGTGCGCGTACGCACACGCCTCGTCCTCGCCCTCTCGCGTGAGCGGCCAGCTTTCAGTGCGGAGCTTCCCCTTTTCCTTCCACTGGCAGCGCACGAGCTGCAGGCGCCGGTCGAGGAGGACGCGCACCTGCGCGCCGCGCCGGCCTAACCGGAGAATCGTTTTGCGGCGGACGGGTTTGGTCACGCGGCATGCTCCCCACGGCGTCCGCGCTCGCGAGCCGCCACGATGTTCGCGCGCGTCGGCACGACGAGCGCACGGTACTCGCGATCGCCCTTGGCGTTCCGCCGGGCGTTGCCTTGCGCCTCCCATTCCGGGAAGCGCGAGCGCAGATACCGGACGCCCTTGGCTGAGCGTAACTGCGCGTCGCGCTCGGACAGAAAGCGCAGGTAGTCCTCCGCCGCCCGCGCCACGTCCGCGCAAATCTCATCGATGAGATCCGCCTGCGGCGTGGCTCGCGCCCGCCGCGCCGCGCTCGCGCGCTCCCGCCAGTCAGCAAGCACGGACTCTAGCGTCGGTGTCATGACAGCGCCGCCGGCGACGGCACCGGGGCCGTCGGCAGAGAGCCGCGCTCGCGAGTGCCTACGCGCGGTGCACGCCGGGCCTTTGTGCCCGGTTCGGGCGGTCTCCCGCTCACCGTGATCGACGGCGGCCTTGTCATGGGGTGCTTTATTACTCGGCGGGTGTGAAATCGACGCAGAACTTGTCGAACTGCTTGAATTGGCCCATGAGTTCTGGGTTCGTGATGCTCATCCTTAGGCTCGCGTTGGGCGTCCACTTCGAGTACTTGTTGTCCTCGCTGATCCCGTCCGCATCGAAGGGCTTGGACGTGACCGCTCCGAAGTGCAGGTCCTCCTGCGTGTCACTGACTCGGGTGACGGAATGAATCACGAACTTCGCCCGCATCGTGGCTGCCATTGTAGTCTACTCCTCTGTTGTTGGTTGTCCTGCGTGTGATGCGGCCGGTTCAGCGTTAGGCGCAGCCGCCTTCTCGGATTCGATGGCATTGTCGACGACGATGTCCACATCGCTGGGCGACAAACAACGCTCGCAGCCCCGCAGCGCGATCACAGGAATCGACACGCTAAGCCGTCCCGACTCGTCCAACATCGTGTCGCTGTGACGGTCCATGTAGAAGCGACGGTGGAAGTATCGCCAGCGATCAGCGTCCTTCCGCAGCTCGTCCATCTCGCGCCCGACCGCAGTGAAGGCCGCGTCGGTGCTTTCGAGAACGGGGCCGCAGATGCCGCAGTCCCGAATCTCCTCGGGCCGCTTGTGCGTGCTGATGCGCAGGCGCTCCTCGGCGAACGCCTCACCCAGCTTCATGAGGCTTTCGTTCATAGCGATGCGACTCCGTGATGCGCAGCCAATATCTGTGCGTCGCGTTGGACTGCGACAAAGAGTCCGTCGTTGCCACCGGCGTCCGGGTGCGCCTTCGCGCGCGCTTTGCGCCAAGACGCGCCGGCGAACTCGCGATCGCTCAGAATGCGCCGCACTGTGGCCGTCACGTTTTCGTCTATGGGCGCGACAAGCGATGCGATGTTCACCGCTGCTTGCTCGGCGCTCTGAACCGGCGCTGTCGTCGCTGGAATCGCCTTGAACCCCGTGTACTGCTTGCCCTGCTGCACGCCGTAGCGATCGACCATGCGCAGCGCTTCGAGCGCGCGCGCGATCGCGTCCACGTTGGACTCCCAAAAGAGGAACGTGTCGCACGGGAACTGGAGCGTGCCGTCCGAGACCTCGAAGCTCACGATGACACCGGGCGTGCGGGCGCGCGCGCTCGCGTAGAGCTGGCCGTCGAGGCGGATCTGATCTTCGCGCACATCGATCGCGATGCGCACGTGCTTCCCGTTGAGCATGCCAATCTCGCGCGCGAGCAGCTTGAGCGCCTTGCCGGGCGTGCCCTTGAACGGCGCGCGTCGCCGCGCGTACGCGGGCGTCGCCTTCCCGGGCCACGTCGCCGGCAGCGGCACCACGCGATAGTCGAAGCTCATGCGGCGTTCACCCGTGCGTTAGTCGTCATCGTCCTCGTCGTCCCACTCTGTGTTGTCGTCCACGATTTCGTACGCTGGCCCATCTTCGGGGCCGCTCCACTCTTTCTCGCCGGTGTCCTCGGCGAGATCGTCATCCTCGTCGGCAAGTCGTCGACGTCGGGGCACACGTGATCGTCCACGTCGCCGCTGTACGCGAGTCCGCAATCGGGGCACTCGCGCATCGTTAGGCCTCGGCCTTCTCGCGCTCGCGGAGCGTGGCGCAGTACTTCTCCGCGCCGAGCCGCCGGAACGCCATCACGTGACCGACTGCCGCTTGGTGCATCGCGCCGGTCGCACCGTACTTCCCGATCGTCGTGGTCTCGCCGGTGCGATCGTCCACGAATGGCGTGTCCATCATTGCGCGATCGAGCGCTTTCGCGTCCGCGTTGTCGTCGGTCAAGAGACCGAACACGCCCTCGAATCCCTGGTAATGCGGATCGAACTTCTCGCGCTCACCACGGGCATGCGCCGCGTCCTGCGCTTCCCAGAACTCGACGCCAGCCTTCACCATCGCGCGGCACCCGGCTTCGTACGAGCCGCCGAATCCGCTGATCTCGCCCATATCGGGCGTCCACTCTACGTACGGCATCAGCGCGGATTCCCCATCGCGTCGAGCCCGTCGTTGAACGGGTCGTCGTCGCTGGCGCCCGCGTCCTCGGGCTCGGCGCCGGCGCGCTTCGCTTCGTTTGCCTTCCGCGCGGCCATGCCCTTGCGCCCCTGCTCTTTCTTCCCTTGCGACACGTTCCACGCGTGGATGATGTCGCCGACGTGCGTGAGCAGGCTGTGGATCTTGAGCGCGTTCATGGTCGGGATCTCGCTCTCGATCATGCCGCGGATCGAAACGCACGCAGGGTGCTTGATCGCCTCCGCGAGCTGCTGCCGCTCGGCCTCAACCAACGGATCCGTCGTCGTAGATGAGACGGGAGCGCCCGCCGCCGCAGGCGAAGCCGACGATGCG
>DASUHB010000067.1 GCA_036273715.1 Gemmatimonadaceae bacterium | reverse complement strand
GGCGGGATCGATGGGCCGCATCCCGATGTAATGATTCAGCTCGTTGATGTTGTTCAGATCCTGCGGCGTTGCGCCGGTGATCGTCCCGGCGGTGATGCGCAATCCCAATCCTTCGGGGTACTGCGGCGCGGTCAACCCGATACGCCAGAGCGGGAGACGGAGCGACGCCGCGACCAGCAGCCCCGCGGCCACGAGCAGCCATCGCGAGAGGCGCGACATCACTGGTGCCTCCCGGCCGCAGGCGCGGCACCCGCTGCCGGCGTGGACGCGTGCATGGCAGCCATGCGATCGCCGCCCACCGCGTGGTCACCGAGGGTCGCCGACAGCGCCACCGTGCTCCCGGCCGGCGACACGCGCACGTAGCCCTGCATCTCCTGGTGCAGCGCCGAGCAGAAGTCGGTGCAGTAGAACGGGAACACGCCGCTCGCGCGCGGCACCCACTTGAGCGTGCGCGTCTCGCCCGGCGCCAGAATCAATTCCGCGGCATCCGTGTTGCCTAACACCGCAAACCCGTGCACGATATCCCAGTCCTGCTCGATGTTCGTGAGATGGAAATAGACCGTGTCGCCGACGTTGATGCCCTCGATGTTGTCGGGCGAAAAGTGCGAGCGGATGGCCGCCATCTTCACGTGCACGGTCTTGCCCTGGCGCGAGATGCCGCCGTCGGCTTCGGTCTTCACGGCCCACGGATTCGCGTTGTCGGTCAACGCGTTGAACTTGACCGAGTGGATGAGATTCGCCGGAAGCGCCTGCGCGTAGTGCGGCTCGCCAATCGTCGGGAAATCCAACAGCAGTTGCATCTTGGGCCCGCTGATGTCGTACAGTTGGGCCGACTGATCCATGATCGGGCCGGTGGGCAGATAGCGGTCCTTGGTGATCTTGTTGAGCGCGATCACGTACTTGCCCCACGGCGCGCGCGAGTCGCCGCCCGGAATCATCAAGTGGCCGATCGCGTAGTAGGTGGGCGTGCGATCCACGACTTCCCAGGTGCCGAGCTTCCACTTCACGATCTCGGACGAGATGAAGAACGACGTGTACGCGTACCCTTTGCCATCGAACTCGGTGTGCAACGGGCCTAACCCACTGCTCTTCACTTCACCGGCCAGCACCGACTCGTATTTGAGCACCGGGATCCCGTCCACGATCTTGTCGAACGACTTCGACGCGATCGCCTGCTGCATCTTCGAGAACGAGTGCACGGCGATCACCGCCGACAGCTTCCCGTTGCCGACGATGTATTCGCCGCTCGGATCGACGTCGACGCCGTGCGGAGACTTGGGTGTCGGCAGGAAGTACATGAGGCCATCGCAGCGCGACGGGTCGAGCACGGTGACGCTCGTGTTCCGCTCGACGTGCGCGGTATTGGAGTGGTCGTCGAGCACGTTGTGGTCGTAGTTCGCCGGCATGGTGGTGCCCTTCCCGGCCGCGATGCACGCTTCGGCGCGTCGATAATTGATCGCCGCGATGAAGTCCTTGTCGTTCTGCGACGCGTTCACCTCGAGCTTGGTGTGCGCCTGCTCGGTGTTGTAGGTCGTGAAGAAGAACCACCCATCGGACACGCCCTTGCCGGCGTGGCCCAGGTCGTAGTCGAAGCCGGGCACGAGGATCTGGAAGGCGATCGCCATTTTCCCCGGCTCGTCCGCGCGCACGAACGTCAGCGTGCCCTTGAAGGTCTGGGCATACGACGCGATGGTGGTGTCTCGGTTAGGCACCGGCACGCTGAACCGGGTGCCGGCCACCACGTACTTGCCGTCGGGCGTCGTGAACGGCGACGAATGGTTGCCCGCCGAGTTCGGGATCTGCAGGATCTCGTCGGTCTTGAATTGGCTGAGGTCGATGCGCGCGATGCGCGGCGTGTTGTTGCCGTTGATGAACAGCCACTTGCCGTTAGGCACGCCGTTCGTCTGCGACAGCTCGGGGTGGTGGGCGTCGTCCCAGGGGACGAATCCGAAGCTCGTCTGGAGCATCGGCTTGGTCTCCTCGTCGTATCCCCATCCTTCCTGCGGGTCCTGCGAGAACACCGGGATCACCTTGAGCAGCCTACCCGAGGGCAGGCCGTACACGGACACCTGTCCGCTGAAGCCGCCCGAGAAGAACGCGTAGAACTCGTCCTTCTGTCCGGGCGGCACATACACGCGCGATGCCGCGTCGGCCCCGGTGACGGCGCCGGCTAAGGTGGCCGGCGCGCTGGAGTGGCAGGCTGCGAGCAGGCTGGGCATCCCGATGGCGATGGCCAGCGTACCCTTGGCCATCAGACGGGCACTGGAGCGCATGATCGTCCCTCGTCGTCTTGGCGACGCCATGGCCGGCCCAACACAGGCGGCACGCGGCTTCGCGATCGTGTGCTCCAGTTTCGTCGATCGCGATCGGCCGCAAGATCGGGGGATGCCCGAGCGCCTGTCAGGGAAACCCGTGCGCCGGACGACTGCGTTTGCCTGACGCGTCCGCTGACGCGCGCCGCGGGTTAGGCGATCAGGACCCGCATCGACGTCGGCCCACACGCCTGGGTCAATAATCCGCCATTTGTCGGTGAAACACCGACACGATGTGGCGAGATGACTGACCAAAGTTCCGGCTTCTCCCGACGGAGCCGACGCCGCCTTTCACCGAGACTTCAGTCACATACAGCACTGATCCATTACTGGAGGACTCGATGAGGTTCGTGAAATTTGTCGTACCGGTCGTGATGATCGCCGCGGCGACCGCGGGCGCCGCGATCGGAGATGCGAAGCCCGTCCCGACCGTCGAACGAATCGACTTCGACAAAACGGTCCGCCCAACGACACCAGCGTACGATGCGCGTCTTGCGCCTGCATCGCCGGCGCCGATCAAGGAATTCCGCATCCCGATCAAGGACGCCACGGTGCAGATTGCCGACAGCGTGCCCTATCACGCGTGGACGTTCGGCGGAACGGTGCCGGGGCCGGTGCTCCGCGTCCGCCAGGGCGATTCCGTGCGCATCACGGTCGTCAACGAAGCACCGATGCCCCACTCGATCGACTTCCACGCCGCGCGCATTCCGGCGAACGTCGCCTATCGGATGATCATGCCCCACGACTCCATCACGTTCGCATTCGTCGCACGCGACCCCGGCGCCTTCCTCGTGCACTGCGGCACGCCGCCGGTCGTCATGCACCTCATGCAGGGGATGTACTTCGCGATGATCGTGGACCCGAAGAACGGCTGGGGCACCACCGCCGACAAGGAATTCGTGATCGTCGAAAGCGAGTTCTATGCCCAACGCACGAGCGCCGGCGCCGACTTGCAGCCGGACTACGCCAGCGCGCAGAACAAGCAGCCGACCTACGTGGTGTTCAACGGCCGCGCGTTCCAGTACAAGGCCAATCCGCTCAAGGTGAACGTCGGCGACCGCGTGCGCTTCTTCGTCGTGAACGCAGGCCCGAACCTCGACAGTGATTTCCACGTGGTCGGCGCACTCTTCGATCGCGTGTATCCCGACGGCAATCCGGCGCATGCGCTCGACGGCGTGCAGACGTATCCCGTTCCCGCCGGCGGCGGCGCCGTGTTCGAGACGACGTTCAAGGCGAACGAGAGCGGCGAAGGCATCTACGCGTTCGTCACGCACAGTTTCGCCGACGCCGAGAAAGGCGCGGTAGGCATGATTCAAGTGGGCACGCCGCGGCAATACGCGACGATGGCGCACTGATCGCGCGTCAGCGCGATGCGCGTACGGACGCCGGGGCGAGCGGCAGCGTGAACGTGAACGTGCTGCCCTCCCCCGGCGTGCTCGTCACCCAGATGCGGCCGCCGTGCGCTTCGATGATGCCTTTGGAGATCGCCAGTCCGAGTCCCGCGCCGCGGCGCCGGCTGGAATGGCGCGCCTGCCAGAAGCGCTCGAACACGTGCGTCTGCTCCTCGACTGGGATCCCGATCCCCGAATCGGCCACGGACACTTCCAGCCGCGACGCGTTCGGCGTCGCGCGAATCGCGATGCGGCCGCCCGGCGGCGTGAACTTGATCGCGTTGCCGAGAAGATTCATGAGGACCTGTTCGATGCGCGCCGCGTCCACGTCGACGAACGGAAGGTCATCGGGCACCGACAGCTCGAGCGCAAGCGAGCGCTCGGCGAGCGCCGTGCCTAACATTCGCGTGGCCGCGGCTACGATCGTCGCCGGCGGTTCGCCCTGGCGCTCGACCGACAAGTGGCCGGCCTCGATGGCGGACACGTCGAGGAGGTCGCGAATCAAGCGCCGCATCCATTCGGTCGAGTCGACGATCATCCGCAGCAGCTGTCGGCGGCCTTCCTCGTCTTCCGGCGGCTGATCGCGGAGCACGCTCGCACCCATCGAGATGGCGGCGATCGGATTCTGCAAATCGTGCGACACGATGCCCAGCACCTCGTCGCGGGCCCGCGTTGCCGTGCGCGCCGCGTGGTAGAGGCGCGCATTGTCGAGCGCGAGCGCCAGTCGCCGGGCGATCTCCTCGGCGAAGGCGAGGTCCGACGGTTCATACTGACGACGGGGGCCGGCCGCCATCAGCGTGAGCGCACCCAGCAGGTGCTCGCGGGTCACGAGCGGCAGGATCATCAAGGAGCGAAGGTCGAGCGACCGCCATGCGGCCGACACGTTAGGCGTGTCGTCGGTGTGGGCTTCGAGCCAGTCGTCGGTGACGGTGGCCACGAGCTCGGCGCGCCGCGTGCGCAGGACGTCGATCACCCGCGACGGCGAATCATGCCCAACGGGACCGGCCGCGGCCAGCGCGGCCAGCGGCGTGCGCGTGTGCTCGGGCCCGCAATCGCTCACGATGCGGCGCGTCATCTGGTCGCCGTCGAGCAGGTCCAGCACGCATGCGTCGGCAAGTTCGGGCACCGCGACATTTGCCGCGAGCTGCGCCGTCGCCTCGTAGTCGAGCGAGCGCGCGAGCTCTTCGCCGAGCGTGGCGAGAAACCGCTGTTCGTGCTCCACGCGCTTGCGCTCGGTGATGTCGCGCAGGACGACGGTGAACAGCATCCCCGTCGGCGTCGAGAGCCGTGAGATGGACGCCTCGGCGGGAAACTCGATGTTGCCGCGCCGAAGGCCGAAGATCTCGCGACGCTCTCCCATGCGCCGTGCGGTCTCGGTTCCGGACGCAAAGCGGCGCATGTGCCCGGCGTGCGCCGCGCGGAAGCGCTCGGGGATGAGTCGCTCGAGCGGCTGGCCGATCATCTCGCCTCGCGTGTACCCGAAGATCACCTCCGCGCCCGTGTTGAAATGGATGATCCGTTGGGCATCGTCCACGCTGATGATCGCGTCGGCCGCGATGTCGAGGATCCCCGCGAATTTCGCTTCCGAGACGCGGAGGTCGTGCTCCACGTCCTGCAGCGCGCGGACGCGCAGGCCGACGATGTGCGTGCGGACGAGGGCGTAGGCGACCGCCCCTGCCGCGCACAGGAACAGTGCGGCGCCGACGATCGGCACGCCGCGAGGCGTGAGCAATCCGCGCCACATGGCCGCGAGCAACATTCCCGCACCCGCCATGGCGGCGACGAGCGCGATCCAGAGCGCGGCCGTGACCGTGCGATTCGCAGTGAGCGGCATGACAGCGTCGAGGCGTCCCGTTTCCGCCTGACTCGCGCCTAACTCTTGCCCAGCAGTCCGAGCTTGAACGCGAACTGCACGTAGTCCGACCGATGCGCGAGGCCGAGCTTCTCCTCGATGCGCTGCTTGTAGGTGTCCACCGTCTTCGGGCTGATGCCTAACTGGGAACCGATTTCCGGGGCCGAGTAGCCCTGCGCGATGAGCCGGAGCACGTCTCGCTCACGCGGCGTGAGCTGCTCGTATCGTTGACGGTTCGGCTCGGCCGCGTCCTTCTTGGTGAGCTCGCGCGCCAGGATGCGGGCGGCGGCCGGTTGGACGTAGGTCTCGCCGTGCGCCACCGAACGCACCGCGGCGATCAGCTCGCGGTCGGCCACGCTCTTCACGAGGTAGCCCGCCGCGCCGGCCTCGAGCAACGGTACGAGGTATTCCTCTTCGGTGTGCATCGTGAGCACGAGCACGCGCGATGGAATGTTCTTGGCGACGATTTCCCTGATCACCCCCGCTCCGTCGAGGTCCGGCATCGAGAGATCCGTGATCACCACCTCCGGCTTCAACCGCTCGGCCAGCGCGACGGCCTCGCGTCCGTTGCTCCCCTCGCCGATCACCTGAATGTCGGGCGCGGTCGCCAGGACGGCTTTGAGTCCGGCTCGCACGACGGCGTGGTCGTCGACGAGCACTACCCGTATGGTGTCGACTGTCATCGAGCTCCGTTGTCAGTACGATGCACGCCGCGGCGCAACGGCCGCGAGCATGGCCGGAATGGACGCAGTCACCGTCGTGCCACTGCCCGGCCGCGTGACCAGATCGAAGCTGCCCTGAGCCAAGCTGACGCGCTCACGCGCCGTGAACAAGCCCAACCCCGACGATTCGATCCCCGGTTGGGCCGGGTCGAACCCCACTCCATCGTCCTGCACCACAAGGGTGAACGTGTCCGCAGTGGCGTCGAGACGCACAAGGATGCGTGACGCGTTCGCATGCCGCAACGCGTTGCGCAACGATTCCTGCGCCACACGATACAATACCGCAGCGCGCTCGACAGGCAGCCGCTTGGCCGCGGATTGGGCGAACTCCGACACCTCCACGCTGATGGCCGGACCGATGTCCACTGCCATACTTTTCCCGAGCTCACGCAAGGCGCTCGCGAGGCCCAGGTCATCGAGAATGCGTGGATAAACGGTGTGAGACAGCAGGCGCACTCCCTCGAGAATCCCGTTCACCGCTTCGCGAACGGCCACCAACCGGGCGGTGACCTCCGGATCCTTGCTCATCCGTTCGGCGGCACTGAGCTGGTAGGAAATACCCGCGATGGACTGGGCGGTCGAATCGTGCAGCTCGGCGGCGAGGGCGGCGCGCTCGCGGTCGCCGGCCTCGATCGCTTGGGACGCCAGTTGTCGGATGCGCTCGCGCTCGGCCATCACACGGTCGAGGAGCAGGTTGAAGGTGCTGCTCACCCGGTCGAGCGCCGCGTCCGCGACCAGAGAGGTGGGGACGCGCGCAGCCAGATCCCCGTGCGAGACGCGCTCGGCCGTAGTGTGCAGGTCGTGCAGCGGCCTCAACGCGACCGTCACGAGCCCGATGTTGATCCCGACGCCGAGCAGCACCGCGATGACCGCGATCGCCATTGCCGGCCACGCGAGGGGACCGCGGTACGCGGCGTCGAATCCGGCGAATGCCACCAGCAACAGAAGCGCGTTGGCGCCCGCCAGCTTCGCCGCCAGAGGCAGCCGGAGCAGACGCCTAACGACGCTCGTCAGGCCGCGATTCATGCCCGCTCCGGCGCGCGGTTCGAGGAGCGCGCGTCAGTCGCCCGCGCGGCGGCGGGCTGACTGCTGGCGCAACGCCCCGTGATCTCGGACGTCGATAGACGGAACAGCACCGTGCGAAACGGCGTCGGATCATCCCCGGTCAGCGTTTCCGGAAAGACGGTGCGCAGCAGTGTCAGGCCCGCTTGCACTTCGTCCTCCGACGCGTCTGATAGATCGGACGTCAGCCAGTACACCGTGCCGTGCACGACCACGCTGCGCCAATCGAACGGGCCGTCGATTTCATCGACCTCGAATGCGACCCACCGATGGTGGCTGAGCGTCGTGAGCTTGGTGCCAGGCGAGGTACGGCCATAGATCCACCCGCCGTCGCACACGTAGCTGATTGGCTCGATGTCGACGCGGTCGTGAAAGCTGTAGGCGATGCGCCCAACATGGTTGCGCGACAAAATCGCCTGGCTTTCGTCCCGCTCCAACGGGCGAAAGTTCGGCGCTGCGTGGTCAGGCATCATTCCTCCCATCGGTGCTGGTTCCGCACCTGCTGTTAGGATAGCGTACGATAGCTTCCCAGGTGTCAGGTATCACCCGACGCCATGTCGTGCAACGCCCCGACGTGGGGCACTGACGCATTCCCCGGCCCCCCCGCCGGTGCGTTGCGCAGGTGACGATGGGCCGGGCCGACGTGCCCGAAGCGCATTGACGATGACCGCGATGTCGATGATCTCCTGGAGCACGGCACCGACGGCCGGGGCGATGAGGCCGAACGCGGCGAATACCATGGCGAGTCCGCTCAGGCCGAGGCCGACCCGGATGCTCTGGCGCGCGATGCGCATGGTGCGGCGGCCAATGCCAATGACCTCGGGTACCGAACGCAGATCGTCGGTCAGGACCACGACGTCGGCCGCTTCGGCCGTGATGCCGCCGCCATGTCCGGCGAGCGCCACGCCCACCGTCGCGGCGCTGAGCGCCGGCGCGTCGTTGGTGCCGTCGCCGACCATGAGCACGCCGCGGCCCTCGGCGACCAGTCGTCGAACCGCGTCCACCTTGTCTTCGGGCATGAGGTCGCCGGCAATTTCTTCGATGCCGGCGGCAGCGGCGACCGCGCGCGCGTTGGCCACGCGGTCGCCCGACAAGAGCACGGAGTCCGTTAGGCCCAAGCGCGCGAGCTGCGCCATGGCGGCATGGAGCTCCGGGCGCAGGCGGTCCGCGTATTCCACGACCCCGGCCGCGCGGCCGTCGATCGCGACGTACGCCTCGAGGCCTCCGGCGTGGTCCAGCTCGTCTAACCCCGCCGCGATGTCGGGATACTGCGCCAGGACGAACGACCGCGCGCCGACGCTCACGCGGCGGTCTTCGACCTCCCCGGTCACACCGCGCCCCGCCGACTCGATCACGTGGCGTGCCGGGGGCAGCGCGACGCCGCGCTCCTCGGCCGCTTCGACCAACGTGCGCGCCAGGAGATGGCTCGATCCCTGCTCCACGGCCCCGGCGGCGCGGAGAACATCGTTCTCTGTTAGGCCGCGAGCCGGCACGACCCGATGCACGGCCGGACGTCCGATGGTCAAGGTGCCCGTCTTGTCGAACACCAGCGTCGTGATGCCGGCGAGGCGCTCGAGCGCGTCACCCGTGCGGACGATGATGTGGCGCTGCGCCGCGAGGTTGATCCCGCCGATGAACGCGATCGGCGTCGCGAGAATGAGCGGACACGGCGTGGCCACGACCAACACCGCCAGCACGCGAACCGGATCGCGCGTGACCGCAAACACGACCGCGCACACCGCGAGCGTGAAGGGCGTGAACCACACGGCGTAGCGGTCGGCGAGCCGCTGCAGCCGCGCCTTGCTCGCCTGTGCCGACGCGACGAGCGCCACGATGTGCGCGTACTGGCTCTCGCCCGCGACGGCAAGCGCGCGCACCGTCAACGTGCCTTCGCCGTTCACGGTGCCGCTCATGAGCCGTGCACCGGCCTGCGCCGACACCGGCAGCGGTTCGCCCGTCAGCCGCGAAACGTCCACGTGCGAGCGCCCATCGATGACGAGCGAATCGGACGGCATCAGCTCGCCGGGCCTAACGAGGAGCACATCGCCGACGCGGATGTCATCGACGCCGATGTCCTCGAGTTGCGCACCCTGGATCCGGTGCGCGGTGCGCGGCGCCGCCTCTTCCAGCGCGCGCACGGCGTCCGATGCGCGTCCTTCGGCAAAGCGCTCGAGGGCCTCGCCGCCGGTCTGCATCAGGACGATCACCAACCCGGCCACGGGTTGGGCGAGCCAGACCGCGCCGATGATCGCCAGGGTGGCAACGAGGTCCGCAGCAAAGCGACCGGCGACCACGTTGCGCAGCGTGTGAAACACCGTGGGCGCACCGGTAACGAGCAGGCCGACGGTCCAGATGATTGTGCCGGCACGAGTCGCCGGCCACCCAAGGCGCGCCACGGCGCCCGCGCCGAGAAGCAGGAGCGCGCTCGCCGGCACGGCCGTGCTGCTCAACCATCGCCATGTCCTGCCCGCGCCATGACCTGCCATCGGTGGCGACCTTCGACTGAAGTTGGGTCTCGAGAATAAAACTGTCCGCGGAATCCCGTGGCTGTCAGGGGTTCCGTGACCCTGGCTCCCCACTTTTCCCGACAGACCCGACGCGCATCCGCCCGTAACCTCTGTCCAGGCGACAGCGACTCCGAGGAGGAACGATGCCTACGTTGCGAGCGAAGAAATCATCCAAACGCGTGCGGCGGCAGCCGGCGAGGTCAGCCAAATCGCACGCGGCGCTGCGAGTGCTGGTCGCGCTCGACGAAGCAGGTGCGCACGCCAATGCGGTGATCGACACGGCGATGGCGTTGACGAAAGCGCATCGCGCGAAAGCCGAAGCGATGAGCGTCGTCGATCCCATGGCGGCGGCGTGGCTGACCGTCGGCGTGCCGGTCGCCACCGCCGGTGAGGCGATGGTACGTGGCGAGCAGCGGCTGCGGCGGCTCGAGATCCGCCGGTATCTGGCCGACCGCACCGGCGCCCGGCCCCCGTGGCGCATTCGCGTTCCGTTAGGAAGGCCGGCCGACGCCATCCTCGATGCCGCGCACGGCGCGGACCTGGTGATCATGGGCTTGCGCCGCGAGCGGCTCATCGAGCGGATCGTGCACGACGCGACGACGCCGCACGTCGTGCGCGAGTGCAGCGTCCCCGTGCTGGCGGTGTCATCGGAGCTGCGCGGAATGCCCCGCACCGTTGTGATCGCGGCCGACTTCAGCCCGGAAAGCAACGCCGCGGCACGCTTGGCGTGCCGGTTGTTCACAGGGTGCGCGAGACTCGTTTTCGTGCACATCGAGTCCGACTTCGACGCGGCGATCGCGAATCTCGATGAAGTCACGCGGATGGTCCGCGAAAACGATTGGGCCGCGGCGTTCCAGGGTCTCATCGAGACACTGTCGGTGCCAGCAGGGGCAAAGGTGGAGACGGTGGTGGTGCACGGCACCGTGCCTCGAACGCTGCTCGCCTTCGCCGGGCGTCGTGGCGCCGACGTGCTCGTGGTCGGGCGACAACGGCACGATGGCGACGAGAGCCTGCTCGTCGGTTCCGTGACCGCCGCACTGGTGCGCCGCGCGCCGTGTTCCCTGTTGATTACGCCGCCCGCGGTCTGAGGTCACACGAGGCCGAGCGGCGCCTCGTCCGCGTGGCCCGCGTCAGGCGACGGAGGACGCACGTTCCTCAGGGCTCCTGACTGTCCGTCGCGTTCGAGCGAGACACGTTTACACCAAGAGTCGAATCGGAAACCAAGCCTGCGGGGTGCGTCATGTCTTCACATCACATCGCAATTGTCTACGGCACGAAGTACGGGCAGACCACGAAGATCGCCGAACGGATGAAGGAGGTCCTGACGGCCGCGGGTCACGCGGTGCGGATAGGCTGTGCCGATGCGCTCTCTGGTCAGTTTACGGCGCTCGACTACGATGGCGTGATCATCGGCGGATCGGTGATTGCCGGCCACCACCAGCGCTATCTCGAGCGATTCGTTCGCGTCCACCGGGACGCGTTGAACGGGATGCCGTCGGCTTTCTTCTCGGTGAGCGGCTCAGCCGCGGGCGCCAAAGAACAGGATCAGGCGAACGCGCGGCGCGTCCTGGTCGCGTTTCTGACGAAGACCGGTTGGCACCCGCGCATGACGGCGACGATCGGGGGTGCCATGGCGTTCACGAAATACGGCGTGTTCACGCGGATGCTGCTCAAGCGCATCAGCCGCCGGGCCGGCGGCCCAACTGACACCTCGCGCGACTACGAGCTCACCGATTGGGACCAGGTCGCGAGGTTCGCCGGTGAATTCGCGGCGTCGCTGCCGGAGCCCGCCGTCGCCGGCGGCACACCGGCCTAACGCCGCCACGCGCGATCATCCGGCGATCTGTGCGCCCAGCAAACGCCCGACGGCGTACGTCAGGCCGGCGGCGACGATGCCGAACAGCACGATGGCGCGAGCAGCCGTGCCCAGAAGTCGGCGTGTCCGCTCTCGGTCTCGGAGAGGCGCCGGAACACGCTCGCCAGGCGTGCGTCCGTCTCCGACTCGGACAGCGCGCGATACAAGGCCGCACTGTCGATCTCGGCTTGCCGGTTGGCGCGGAAGCGAGCGACGTCGCCTTCCGTTAGGCGCTCGCTCGGCGCGCCGGCCGCCGATGACGCGGCGCCCGCGTTCGGCGGATCTGGTGTGTCCACCATCAGACCGCCCGATCGTCAGGCGCTGACGTTGGGCAGATCAACATCGGAGCGCGGAGGAGCACGCCACCTGCTCGACCGCGCTCCGCGCGGTGATTCGCGCGGGGACGCACGCACGGTTCGACATGGCCACGAGGTCCACCCCGCTCTCGGCCATCGCATCGAGCAGGCTCGACGCCGGATGCACGTCGATGCCGATCTCGATGTCGATTCCGTTAGGCTCGGCCCGGCTCCGCATCCGCAATGCGATCGCCGCCAGCTCGTCCCGGGTGCTCGACACGCGGGCGCGCGTGGCGCCGGCATCGAGCGTCGTCGCGGCCCCGGCATACGCGTACGCACGGACCGGCGCGATCGCGATGGCCGCAGGCAGCGCGTGTTCAGCCAGGGCGCTCCCATCCAGCGGGACCAGAATCCGTTTGTACATACCTCCTCCAGAGCGCAGGGATCTTCGGCTGCATTGACATTAGCTCCCCTGCGTGCCGCGTGTGCCGGGAGACATCGGCACACCGTGTCCGCGTTTCCTCTACGTCGCTCCGAACCTGAAGGTCCCCGCGCGAATCCGGAAATACCTGACGGATCGAAGGTGAACGCCCGACAGCGCCTGGCATCCCAAGCGCCGAGATTGCCTGCACACGAATTTCGAATCACTCGAGACTGGAGATCACATGAAGACCGACGCACAACTCGGAGCGGATGTGGCCCAAGAACTCCGCTGGACCCTCGGAGACCGCGCGCCGCGGATCTCGGTGGCCGTGGCCCATGGCGTCGTTGCATTGTCCGGATCGGTCAATGACACCGTCGAGAAGCGCGCGGCCGGCGGAGCGGTCGAGCGCGTGTGCGGTGTGCGCGCCATCAAGAACGTGATCGCCGTGCGACCGGCGCGACAACATGCACGGCCTGATCGCCAGGATGATCTCTCCCGATCGGGTGCCGCGCGTGAGCCGCGCGACCACGGCACCACGCGGTCACAAGTGAACGCCCACTGTCTTTCGGAGACGCGACATGTCTACAGCGACCCGTGATCACCAAATGCAACGCGACGTGCTGGACGCGCTCGCGCAGGACACGAAGCTGCGGGCCGGCGAAGTCGCGGTGTCCGTTCGAGATGGCGTCGTCACGCTGAGCGGCATCGTTCGTACGTACGACGAAAAATGCGAGGCGCTCGACGTCGCGCTCCGTTGTCGCGGCGTGAACGCGGTAGCCGATGAAGTGAAAGTTCGTGTGCCCGCAGCGTTCGGACCCTCGGACAGCGACATGGCAGAGGGGCTGCTTCGAACGCTGACCGACGAGCTTCGCGTCCCCGTGGGCGACGTGCACATCACCGTGCAGAACGGATGGGTGACGCTCACCGGCGAGGTTGGGCGGCGGGACCAGTGCGATGCGGTGGAGCGCGCGGCGCGCCGGCTGCTCGGCTTCACGGGCCTCTCGAACCTCATCCGCACGGCGGGCACGAGCCCGCGCCATGCGCCGTCGCCACCGGCGGCCGCATCGCCTAACGGTCCGGCCGCCGGACTCGGGGCGCCGGCGCGCGCGAGGCCGGAGATTCGTTAGGCAGGAGGGGACGCCGTCGAGCCGGCGGCCGCTGGCGACTGGACGGCCGGCCCGGCGCCGGCCAGCGTCGCCAGACATGCGATGGGCGCGACGAGCACAGCCCGGGGAGAAAGACGGATGATCTTCGAGGCGACGCTGCCGAGCAGCAGTCGCTTCCAGATGCCGTATCCGTGGCTGCCGAGCGCAATCAGGTCGGCGTCGAGCTCTCGAGCGCGCTCGAGGAGGGCCCGTGCCGGATCGCCGGCAACCTGCGAGGCGTCGATCCCGGCGTGCGTCGCGGCGCGCAGCGTGGCGGTCGCCTGAGCGAGGCGGGCCGCACCCGAATCGCCGCCGGCCGCCGCCATTGCGTTAGGCGCGAAATCCTCCGGCGCCACGACGTGCACCAGGTGCAGCGCGTCGCCCGGCTGCATCCAGGTCGCGACGGTCCGCGCGGCGAGCAGACTCGTCGGACTGAAGTCGAGCGCCACCATCGCGCGCTGTGGAATCGTCGTGGCATCGGCGGGTACCGCCAGCACCGGCGTCGCCGCGACCTGCGCCAGATGCAGTGCCGTCTCGCCGCCGAGCGCGCGGTCAATGATGCGGTGCGATCCGAGCCCGACGACAATGAGGCTCGCGCCTAACGCCTGAGCAAGGCTGGCAATCTCGGAAACCGACACGCCGATGCGAAACTCGGAGTCGCAGTCCTGCACGCCGCACCGGACGAACTGCTCCGTGACTGCCGCCACCAAAGCAGCTTTGATGGTTTCGATGTCGTCAGGCGTGGGCGCGTACGTGTTGCTGTACCCGTCACCGATCAGCGCAAGCGGCTCCAGCACGACGACGGCGCGCAGAGGCACGCCAAGACGCCGAGCCAGAAGCGATGCGACACGAGTCGCGCCATCCGCGCTCTCGCCACCGTGCGTTGCCAGCAAAATCGCAGACATGAAATCCCACCCGGTGTGTTGGAGTACCCGCTACCGCGGGATCAGAACGCGACCCAGAGGAAGAGATAGAGCGTATTGTTGCCCGATGCGTCACGACCGGCGCCATCGTATGCGCGCGACGCCCCGTTGAACTTGCTGTACAGGATGTACTGCGCACCGAGCCGCGTGTTCAACCACGCATTGAAGTCGACTTCTCCGATTCCGCCGCTGCTGCTCGGCGACCCGGTGACGCTGCCGGTGACGGCGCCCGGCGCAAAGAGCGCGGTGTCGCGGCTCCCCGTCGTCGTGAAATAGCCCGCGGTGAACGTGAACCGCGGCGTCGGCAGGAACGAGGCATTGAGCCGGAACTCGTTCAACGCATCGGTCGGATTGGGCAGGGGGGCATCGCCGGCTGTCTCGATCAATCCGGCGAGCGACTGGCGCTCGTGCAGATACGTCGTCCGCGCGATGAGCACGCCGGTGCCTAACGTGCGCTCGTACTGGGCGTCGAGCCCGAGATCGGTGAAGCGGTTGGTGAACTGGTTGACGCCGGTCGGGTACAGCGTGGCCGCCATCCCGTACGTGCCGACCATCAGGTAGTTCGGCCCGAACGTGCGCTGCACGGCGAGCCGCCAATACGGAATCACGCCGCGATTCGCGTTGGATGTCGTCGGCCCGGGCGGAGGCGCGACGCCTTGTTGCGCGGTTCGATACGTCGTGATTTCGGCGTACACGGTCTGATTCCACATGGCGTATGCGCCGAGTCCAACCACTTGTTGGGCGAGCGCTCCTTCGATCTGGGACCCGGCGGCAGGCGACGGTGCGATGCTCGAGGCGACGAATGGGAATCCCCACGCAGGCGTCGTGTTCCACAGGTCCTGCATGCTGGGGTTGTTGTTGAGCGTGACGCCGTAGATCACCTGCTTGCCGCCTAACGTACCGTGATCGGCGAATCGAAATTCCGTGTTGTCGATGCCGATCGATCCGGCATCGGCCGCATACGTGAGCTGCGTGAACGCGCCGATCTTCGGCGTGACCTGTCCGCCGAGAAACAGGCTCAGTTGCTCCGGAAACGCCGTGGCGTCGTTCTGCGCGTCCGGCAGTGCAGTCTTGAGATGCGTGAGCGACGTGATCACCATCGCCGAGGCCGGTGGAATCGGCGACAGCTCGAGCGTTTGGCGCGCCGAATCACCACCGACAATCGTCGGCAGCGCCGTGAGCGTGTAACCGTTGAGTTTGAATAGCCGCCCAAACGGTGTGAGCTCGGGAAACCCGTAGTGACATGCACTGCAGGGGAGCTTGGTCTGGCGAGAGAAGCTCGGAATGCGGTGCGCGAAGGCAGCGCGATACGCCCCCGCCGGCAGCGTCACGCGATCGGCGCGAAGGTAGCCGAATGGATCCGTGGTATCCGGTGTGCTGCGCGTGACCGGATCGGCAATCGCCGGTCGAGTCGTCAGCGCGATGAGAGCAGCGCCAAGCAATCCGGCCGCTGCGAACCGCGCGCGACATGAGCCCGGGGACGCAAGCATGGAATCTCTCCTGTGGAAGCCTCGCGCGGGGCGCGAGGAGGTAGTGATGCGCTACTTGTGGGCCCCGATGACGAGCGTTCCCTTCATTCCCACCGACTCGTGCGGATCGCACGCGAACGTGTACGTGCCATCCGGAAAGCGTGCGTCGATCACCAGATCGTAGGTCTGACCGTTGTTGAGGAGGTACGGTCCGACGGCAGCGTCTCCAAGCTTGGCGTCTTTCGGATGGGTGCGAAACGAGACGTTGTGCGGCGCCGAGCTCTGCTGGACGAACCGCACCGTATCGCCGCGTTGGGCGTTGATGGTGCCGGGATCGAACGCGAACTGTCCGTTAGGCCGATCGACCAGGTGCACCGTGATGAGGTGGCCCTGAGGCGCGGCCTGCGCGGCCGCGATGGGCGCGACGCAGGCGATGGCGAGCACCAGCAGTCCGTAACGAGGCATGTGCCACATGAATCCTCCGTGATACTGGCGAACCGAGGGACGGAGCCTTTCCGCCGCTGCGAACAACATCACGGCGACCGCGTCGCTCGGCCATCAGGCAAAGCCGGGCACGATGTCCGGCAAACGCCGCGCGCCATCATGGCGTCCGGAGAATACGATCGTCGTCGTTAGGCGAATGTCAGGCGAACTGCGCACCCGGTGTCCGGCGTTGGACTACACGCCGCGCTAGCCGCTAGCCGTCGAACCGGTGGCGCCCGGGGCGCGACGCGGGCGGTCTTCGAGCCAGGGCTCCCGGGCATGGAGTCGCACACCGGATTCACCGCCCGTGGCCGGAGAGCGCTTTCAACTCGGCATCCGGGGCGCTCGCGCATCCTTCCCTTGCCTGGCACCGTGCCGCCGCCTTACGATTTCTACCTCAGCAGCCCCCAACCCTGTGCTTTACCTTCGCACGTTCGGTACGTGCGCGCTCGAGCGCGCTGACGGCGCCCCGCTCGATCTGCAGCGACGCCCCCTCGCCTTGCTCGCCTTCGTCGCCGCCGCCGGCACGCGAGGCACCACCCGCGAAAAAGCCGTCGGCCTTCTCTGGCCGAATGCCGACGAAGACCGCGCCCGCCACTCCCTCGCGCAAACCGTCTACGCACTCAAGCGCGCCTGCGACGCCGATCCCGTCGAAGGGGGCGCAGGACTTCGCCTGGATGAAGCCGTCGTGAGCGCAGATGTACTCGATTTCGAGCGCGCGATTGCGGCCGGCGAGCACGAGCAGGCGGCGCAGCTCTACATGGGCGCGTTCCTCGACGGCTTCCACCTGCCCAACGCCGGCGAATTCGAGCGCTGGATGGACGGCGAGCGCGCCCGGCTGCAGCGTCTCGCCAAGCGCGCCATCGAGGCCTGTGCAACACGTGCCGGCGAGGCCGGCGACCATCATCGCGCAGCCGACTGGTGGCGACGTGCAGCAGCGATCGACCCGCTGGACTCGCGCGTTGCCCTCGCGTTGGTCCAGTCGCTTGCCGCCGCCGGCGAAACGGCGGCGGCCATCAAGCAGGCGGACCTGTACCAGCAGATTCGGCGCACGGAGCTCGACCTCGAGCCGGATGCGGCGGTTGCCGCGCTGGCCCAACGGCTGAGGTCGCAGCCCTTCGGGATCGCACCGGCCAGTCCGCCGCCGATGCCGGCCGCGCCCAACGATGAGCGGCCGCGAGCGGACGGCCCAACCGCTGCCGTCGAACCTCCCAGCTCGGCGGGCGCCGAGCCGCGCCGCCGGACATCGCGCGCACGTGCGTGGACCGTCACGGCCGCCGTTGCGTTAGGCATCGCCGCGGCGGGCGGCCTGCTGCTCGCGCGCGGCCGCCGCGCGGACGCGCCGTCGTCGAGCGAACACCGCGTGGTCGTCGCCGTCTTCGACAACCGCACCGCCGACACGGCGCTCGACCCGTTGGGCGAGATGGCCGCCGACTGGGTGTCCACCGAGCTCGCGCGCACGGGACTCGTCGACGTCGTCGATTCGCGCGCCGCCATCGCCACCACGGCTGCGTTAGGCGCGGGCACGTCGTCCTTCGGGATGTCGCCCGAAACGCGCGCGCTCGCGCGCACCGTCGGCGCCGGCATCGTCGTCTGGGGCAACTACTACCGCCGCGGCGATACACTCGAGTTCCACCCGCAGATCTCCGACGTCCGCGACGGCGCACTCCTGCGCGAAGTCCCACCGGTGCTCGCATCGGTCAAGGATCCGATGGCCGGCGTCAGGCAGCTGGCCGGCCGCATCATGGGCGCGCTCGCCACCATCGAAAACCCGCGGCTCAGCGAATGGGCCACGCACGCGGGCGCGCCGCCGTCCTACGCCGCCTACCGCGAATTCGTCGACGGTCTCGATGCCCAGGTCCAAATGGACGCGCCGACGTCACTGCTCCATTATCGACGCGCGCGCTCTCTCGACACGACGTTCCTGCAGCCGCTGCTCTTCGCCGCCGACGCTGAGCATACCCTCGGTCGGACGGCCGATGCCGAAGCCGATCTGGATACCGTCGAAGCGCAGCGGGACAAACTGGTTCCGGCCGACCGCTATCGTCTCGACTTTCAGTTCGCCGAAATCCGCGGCCAATCGGACCGGGCCTACGAGTTGGCCAGCGAGCTGGCGCGAGTCAGCCCCACGTCCGAGTCGTTCGCGATCGCCGGACAATCCGCCTTGTTCGTTGGCCGGCCGGCTCAGGCCCTCAAGTGGTTCTTGCGCGTCGACCCGACCAAGGGTTGGGTGAAAGGCTGGTCCGAATACTGGATGGAAGCGTCGATCTCCGCGCACCTGTCGGGCGACAATGCCGAGGCGCTGCGACTGGGGCACGCAGCGCGTCGCGCCTTCCCCGATCAAGTGATCGGCTTTGCGGCCCTTGTTCCACCGTTAGCAGGGCTAGGTCAGGTGGATGCGGTCAAAGCCGAAATGGATAGTGCCGGTGCTGCACCAGGACAGATCGGTTGGCGGTACGACGAGGCGCTCCACTTGGCCGCGTGCGAGCTCATGGTGCACGGCCACCCCGGCGCGGCGGCTGAGATGTGGGAGCGCGCAATACAATGGTACGCAGCGCGACCATCCGATGCCGCGTCGCCGCCCGACATGCAGGATCTTCATGCACGTATCCTGGTTCGGCTCGACCGCGCACCCGAGGCCGAGCGACTGGCACGCGCGCTCGTGAGGCAAACGCCAAACGAGCCCATGTTTCTCGCCACCCTCGGCATGGCCGAGGCGGAGGCCAATGACTCGGCAGCGGCGCGAGCGGAGCTCGAGCGCCTCGCGAACATCGCCGATACGGTGAGTCGAACGAATGTGAGTGCTCGCGGCGCCGTTGCTCTCGCCCGGGCGCGGCTTTCTGCCGCCATGGGCGATCGGGCTGCCGCGGTCGGCTTTCTCAAGGAGGCAATGCAGGACCGGACGATCTGGATCTACCAGCTTCATCGCCATATCGCATTCCAACCCCTGTGGAGCTACGCGCCATTCCGGGACCTGGCGCGCGTACGCGGCTAACGTCCCGTGAATGTCAACAGCCGAGGTTCTATTGGTCGAGGTCGACAATTGATCATCCGCTGATCCTCCGATGAGAGGGCGCGCCTAGGCTTCCCCCCGTTCGAGCCGCCGGACGCAACTGTCTGCCGTCGCATTCAGTGGCCGGCGGCAAATCACACTCGGGGGAATCAGCAATGTCGCGCCAACGCAGGGGCATGTTCAGATCCATAGCGGTTACGCTCGCAGTATTCGCGGCCGCATCCATCAGCAAGTCCGCGCTCGCACAGTCGTCGACACCCACTTCGCCGTCCGACACTACTCAGACGGCGTCGCCAACCGCCGATACGTCGGCGAAGACCACAGCCAGCGGCTCGCATCACTCCCGATTTGGAAAGTGGGGCAAGGCCTTTGGCCATGCGGCGGCGAAAGTCGGCAAAGCAACCGGCATCGACAAGAAGACAGCCGAGCGAGTGGCCGCCACGGTAGTCATGGGCGGCGCCGGGGCGGCGCTCATGAATTCAAAGGCTGCGTCCACCGTGCCTGGTGTAGCGGGCGCCGCGGCCGGCCTGGAACAGCAAGCGACGTTGCTTGCGATTCCGGCCACACCTGACACCGCGACGAAAACGGCGGCGGCCGATTCGGCCGCGCGAACGAAAACGCGAAAGCCCCGCGCGAGCTGATCGTGCAAGCAGATCGACTTGCGCGGTCGACGCCCGTCGGTTCCGCGTCGTGAACTTTCAAGCGGCCATGCTCACGCTGCGGCTCGTGCACATCGTGGCCGGCATCTGTTGGGCGGGATCGGCGGTGGTGCTCGCCGCCTACGTCCTTCCTGCGGCACGCGCCACGGGCACGGCCGGCGGACGCGTGCTGCACGAGCTCGTGCAACGCAGACGCCTGGCGCGCTCGTTCATGCTCTCATCGCTGATCACGATTGCGTCCGGCATCGCGATGTACTCAATGATCGGCGCGGGCTCGTACCGCGCGTGGATGACATCGCCGATGGGGTCGACGTTGGCCATCGGCGCGATCGCAGCCATCGCCGCCGCGCTCATCGGTGGAGGCGTCGTTGGTCCGGCCGTCAACCGTCTGGTGCAGTTAGGCATCGCCGCCGCGTCGCCTTCTGTTCGGTCGACGCCCGAGCATGCCGCCGAGACGCGCCGCATCCAGAAGCGGCTCGGCGTGAGCAGCACCATCTCGGCCGTGCTCCTGCTCATCGCGGTCTCGGCCATGGCGCTCGCCAGATATCTCTGAACCATCACTTCAAATTCACTGGAGGAACGAACAGTGGGACACAGAAGCAGCAGACGTCGTCCTGGTACGCATGCCTCATCGCCACGGGTGCTAACGCAACTGCTCGTCATCGGCGCGTTGGCCGCCGGCGCCTTTGCACTCGCCTGCAGCAGCGACTCGACGGCGCCGGTCGTCGAGGAAGTCGATGGCCCCCCGGTGACCGTCGGGAGCGGCACCGCACACGCGTTCGTGATGATGCGCGGCCGTGAGCCAACAACAGTCGGCATCGCGATGACCGACGCCGCGTTCAACGGTCTCCCTACAACGATGGCCGAGTTCCAGCTGCCGCTGCCGTCGAATGTGAGCGCGGCGCCGTTCGACCATGCCACGCTCAACTGGAATCCGCAGGGCCATCCGCCGCCGACGATTTACGGCGTGCCGCACTTCGATTTCCACTTCTACACGATCTCCGTCGCGGCGCAGGAAGCCGTGCAGGGCGGACTCGACACGACAACCGTCCCATCACAGTACGTTCCGCAGGATTACGTATCGGAGTTGGAAGCCGTACCGATGATGGGGGTGCACTGGAACGACTCGCTCGCGGCCGAATGGCACGGCCAGCCGTTCGACAAGACGCTCATTTACGGCTTCACGCACGGCCAGCTCGACTTCATCGAGCCCATGGTGACGACGGCGTACCTGCAGACGCATCCGGACATCACCGAACCGATCAAGCAACCGGCATCGTTTCAGGCGCCGGGCGCGTATCCGACGACGTACAGCGTCCGGTACGATGCCGCGCACGGCCTAACGCGCATCACGCTCGATTCGCTGACGCAGCGGTAGGCGCGCGGGCGCCGCAACAGATGTGAGGTGGTTGGCTTCCCCGCTCTGGAGACACCGTGCCGTTCTCGGCGCGGTCATCCGTGCAATCGGTGTCATAGAGCGAGGAAGCCCGCCAGGCGCGAGTCGGAAGCGAGCCCCGCGCCACGCGACTGATGCGTCTCAGCGGTACCGACCAAACTGCGAATGCGCGGGTGCCGGTCAGCGAGCGCTTCCTTCCCGCTCACAGACGTAGTAGCCGCACCGCGCCGTCTCGTCGCGGTAGAACGCGGTCACGCGGTAGCCCGCTCCGAGCGCCCACTGGAAGGCGCGGCGCGTACTCGACCGCCAGCGGGCCGCATGCTCCACGGACTGGGCCTGCACCTCTTCGATGGAGTCGGGCACCGCAATCAGCACGGCGAGCGGACGCCCGGCAACTTCGCGGTAGGCCGGCAAGCCGTCTGTGCCTAACGGATTGAGCACGGGATGATCCGTGCCTAACGTCACCCCGCGGCCGTCCCCGTCCGGCGCCCCGGCGTGCGGACCGGCATCGACGTCCCAGGCCACGATGAACCGGTCCGTACCCACGCCGCGATGCAGCACGCTGTGCGTCTCGGCGCCGTACATGTCGGGCACGTATTCGACGACGTGCGCCCCAAGCCGGATCAGGTTGAAATGCGCGTTGCGCGAGACCAGCGGGTCGAACGTCCAGTAGATGCGCGACACACCGATCTCCCGCACCGTGTCGCGTTGGAACTCCTTCAATCGGCGGCCGATGCCGTGATCGCGCAGGTGCTCGCGCACGGCGAGCATGTCGGACCAGTGCACCAGCCGGCCTGCTTCGACGCCGGTGAGGCCGAACACGAAACCGCCCAGACGGCCATCTTCCTCGAACGCACCGGCCGCGATGCCGCCGATGCGCTGCACCACTTTGAGAATGCCCACCGACACGCGCTCGGTGAACGTCGCGCCCCACACATCGTGCTGCAGCTCGACACACCGGATGAAATCGTCTTGCGTACGCAAGGGACGCACATCGATGGCCGCGCCCGGGCTCACCGCGACGGGTACGCTCCGGCGTGCTTCCACGTCAGTGTTGCGCGCCGGGTATACCCGCCGAGCTCCCCAGAATCGGCAGATCGACGTACGTGGCCGCATTCGCCGAGCGATGGATGCTCTCCGTCGCCACGGTGAAGTCGGAGTCCTTTGCATCGAAGATGTTCGCCACGTAGCGCTGCGGGTTGCGATCGATGAGCGGGAACCAGGTGCTCTGCACCTCGACCATGATCCGATGGCCCTTGAGGAACTTGTAGTCCTGCGTGTGCAGGTCGATCACGTACTCATCGGTGTGGTTAGGCGTGATCGGCTCCGGATGATCGAAGCCGGTCCGGAAACGCCCGCGGAAGACGTCGTTGGCCACCATGAGCTGATAGCCGTCGAGCGTCGTGTCGCTCTCCCCCTGATCGGGATAGACGTCGATCAACTTCACGATCCAGTCCGCGTCCGACCCGGTGGTGGACGCGAAGAGGTGCGCGCTGATCGCGCCGGCGATCGTCACGTCCTCCGTCAGCGGCCCGGTCTCCCATGACACGACATCCGGTCGCCCCTCGAGGAACCGCTGGTCGTCCACCAGCCAGCGCGACCACGTGGATCCCTTGCCGTACGTGGGCAGGATCGGCCGCTTGCGATACGGCACCGGATTTTTCGGGTCGGACACGTAGGAGTCGGCCGCGCTCGACCCGTTGTCGGTCGGCGCCTGCAGCGACAGCGCGTGACCGGCGTGCGTGTACAGCTTGCTCTCCGTCACGCCTGTTTTAGGCGGCCAACTGTCGTAGGTCTTCCATGCGTTCGTGCCGGCCTCGAAGGTGGTCGCTTCCGGCGCCTTGAAGGTGCCCTTCCCCTTGAGCCAGTACGCGAACCACGGCGCTTCGATGTTCTTTCGGAAGTCCTCCGACGCCGGCGTGCCGAAGTCGATCGCGCCTAACTTTTCGCCGCTCGGCGAATTCCAGCCGCCGTGGTTCCACGGACCGACCACCAGATAGTTGAGGTTCTTCGTGTCGTGCTTCTCCAGCGTCTCGTAGATCTTGATCGGTCCATAGAAGTCTTCCTGATCCCACCAGCCGGCCACGTTCAACGTCGGCACGGTGACGCGGTCGAGATACGGCCCAACGGCCTGTTTCTGCCAGAACGCATCGTAGCTCGGATGATCGGCGAAGTTGTCCCACGTCGGAATCTTATCGTGCAGATACTCCTTGTTCACGTTCGCGAGCGATCCGAGCTTGAGATACCAGTCGTACGTATCCGAATCGTTGAACGCGAACGCCTGGATCTGCTTCGTCGTCTCCATCATCGTCGCGTACTCGAAGCCGTAGCTCAGCCGGAACGCGCCGTTGTGATGGAAGTCGTCGCCGATGAACATGTCGGCCGGCGATGCCCGCGGCGACACGGCTTTCAGCGCCGGGTGCGGATCGAGCATCGCCATCACCGTCAGCCAGCCCGGATACGACGTGCCTAACATTCCCACCCGGCCGTTGTTGTGCGGCACGTGCTTGAGCAGCCAGTCGATCGTGTCGTACGTGTCCGTGCTCTCATCCACGGCCTTCGGATCTTTCTTGTTGCGCACGGGCCGCAGCATCACGAACTGTCCCTCGGACTCGAAGCGCCCGCGAATGTCCTGGAACACGAAGATGTACCCGTCCTGGACCAGGTACTTGAGCGACGGACTGCTCAAGGCCTCGCCCATGCCGTCGATGCCGTACGGCGTCCGCGACATGAGGATCGGCAGGTCGACCATCGCGTTGCGCGGCGTGAAGATGAGCGTGTGCAGCTTCACGCCGTCGCGCATCGGCACCATCACGTCGGTCTTGTCGAACGACGGTTCGGGCGCGCCCTGCGCACCCGCCTGCGACGCGACCGTTAGGCACAGCAGCGCACCCATGGCGCGACCGCCGGCAACCATGCGAAAAGTCATCATTGGCCTGTACTCGCGCTCCCTCGAGAAAACGACTGACCGAAGAACTGCACGGCGCGCACGTGTCCATCGCCGTCGGGCACGAACGTCAACACACTTTCACCTTCCAGGGTGTCGCGCGCCACGCTGCGAAAGCGGTCGAACGTGGCGTGCGTCAGCTCCCCGATGTCCCAGTTGCCGTAGCGCGCGCTCAGCGACCCGTTCGCCGACGTCACGGTGATCGTGCCGTACGTCGAATCCGTGTACGTGCCCGCATAGCGATCCAGCGGCATCGACGCCGGCACCGGTTGCGCCGACGCCACCGTTGCCGACCGTCGCGACACGCGATCCTGACGCATCGATGCAAACAGCGCTTTGAGATCAGCGCTCCAATCGCGGGGCGGCGTCTTGCCCGTCACGCCGTACGAGTCGAACACCTTGTACATGAGCGCGTGCCGCAGCTCGGCGTGATCCAGATTCTCCAGCACGTAGACGCCGAGTTTCTTGCGAGGCTCGAGGCCGATCAGCGCGCACATGCCGTCGATGCTGCCGGTGTGCATCCAGACGGTCTGGCCGTCGTAATCCTGCACGAACCAGCCGAGTGCGTAACTGAAGAAGAGTGGATGCGCCAGCTCGAGCGCCGGATACTCCGCCATCGGCGCCTGGATCTCCGGCGTGAGCAGCTCGGCGAACGTCGATGGCTTGATGAGCTGTCGATTGCCGACCCGGCCGCTGTCCAGGATGAAACGCATCCATTTGGACATGTCGGAAACGCTCGACCACACCGAGCCGGCCGGCGCGATCGCATCCGTCGTACGAACGGGCACGCGGCGCACGGTGTCGTTCACCAGCGCATGCGGCACGGCGACGTTAGGCTGACCGTGAAGCTCCGCGACCAGCGGAATCGATTCGTGCATCCCGATGGGATCCCACAGCCGCGTTTCGACGAAGCGCTTCCATGGCATCCCGGAGACGCGCTCGACGATCAATCCGCCGATCGCGTAGACGACGTTCTGATAATCCCAATGCGATCGGAACGACGACTCAGGCTTCACGTAGCGAAGCCGCCGGATCATCTCATCCATGCTCAGATTGTTCTGCGGAATGATCCAGAGCAGGTCGGTATCCGGCAGCCCGGTGCGGTGCGTGAGCAAATCGCGCACCGTCAGCTCGTGCGTCGCGTACGAGTCGTAGAGCTGCAGCTCGGGGAGAATATCGATGACGCGTTCATCCCAGCTGATCTTGCCCTCGTCCACGAGCATCGCCAACGCCGCCGACGTCATCGCCTTCGTGGTGGATCCGATCGCGAATCGCGTATGCTCGTTGACGGGCTCCGGCTTGCCTAACTCGATCACGCCGTAGCCCTTCGCGAACACGAGCGAATCGTCCTTCACCACCGCGATGGCCATCCCCGGCACCCGCCAGTCGCGCGCGGCCTTGGCCACGTACTTGTCGAACGCGGCCCAGTCGGGCGCCTTCTGCGCGCGAGCGATCGCGGGCGATGCGCCGCAAAGCAGCGCGCCCAACACGGCGGCGCGCGCGAACGGCCTATGCCTGCTCATTGATTGCCGCCCGAGCGCGTGGTGGCGACGCCCGTCGTCACACGGTCGATCGGCGCCGGCCGCGGAGCGTTAGGCGCGGGGTGCTCCTTGAGCAGCTTGAGCGCTTCAGCCACCGCGCGCTCGAGCTGCGGATCGTGGCCGTGAATCACGTCGGCCGGCGTCTCCGTCACCTCGATGTCCGGCGTGATGCCTTCGTTCTCCACCGCCCACTTGCCGTTGACATCGTAGAACGCCAGGTCGGGCGCGGTGATCGCCCCGTTGTCGACGCTCAATGGAACGCCGAGCGTGCCCACCAATCCGCCCCACGTGCGCGTGCCCACGAGCGGGCCGAGCTTGGCGACGCGGAAGTAGTACGGCAACGCGTCGCCACCCGAACCGGCAGACTCGTTGACGATCATCACCTTCGGACCCATGATGCCGACCATCGGCATCGTCACCACATCGCCCGCCCGCTCGGCGAAATATCCCATGAGCTGCCGCGACATCTGATCGACGATGTAGTCGGCAACCGAACCGCCCTGATTGTACCGCTCGTCGACCACCACGCCCTGCTTGTCCTGCTGAGCGAAATAGTAGCGGTTGAACGCGGTGAATCCGGCAACCGACGTGTTCGGCAGCCACACGTAGGCGAGCTTGCCGCCGGACAGCTTGTCGACGGTGCGCCGGTTCTCATCCACCCACGCCTGCGTGCGCAGCTGTTCGTCGTCCGGAATCGGCTCGACGGTGACGAGCCACGAACCGGCCGTCGACGGCGAGTGACTAACGCGAAGCGTGGTCGGCTTGCCCGCCGTGCCGACGAACAGGCTGTACGGATTCGTCGGAGCCGCGAGCGCGTTGCCGTTCACCTCGAGGAGATAGTCGCCTTCGGCCACTTTCAGACCGGGCACGGCGAGCGGCGCCTGCAGGTGCGGGTTCCAACTGCCGGCGGTGTAGATGTGCTGGATGCGGTAGCGCCCGTGGTCCAGCGCCAGATCGGCGCCGAGCAGTCCGACGCTCACCTGCGCGGTATCGGGCAGGTCGCCTTCGGATTCGATGTACGAGTGCCCAACGGTGAGCTCGCCGCCCACCGACGCGATCAGATAGTCAAGATCCGCGCGATGCTCCAGGTACGGCACGAAGACCTTGTACTTGTCGTAGATCTGGTTCCAGTCGTTGCCGTGCATCTTCGCGTCGTAGAAGAACTCTCGCTGCGTCCTCCACGTCTCGCGGAAGATCTCCGCCCACTCCGCCTTCGGATCGACCATCGTCTCCAACTGGTCGACCTTGAGCGATCCCTCGCCGGGCGTGGCCGGTTTGTCGGTGGGAACGATGCCCCAATGATTGCGTCCGGCCTCGTAGAGAATTTTCTTGCCGTCCGCCGAGACCGTGTACGATTGCACGCCATCCAGGAACGGCATCGGCTTCTGCGCGGCAAGCACGTATTCCCAGAGCTGCTGCGGCGGCCGCCCGATCGACGGTTGCGGACGGCGCTCGAGGTAGAAGAACGTCCCAGCGCTCCCCGGCACGAGCGACGTATACTCGGCGCCGGGGATGCCGAGCGGAACGATGCGACTCTCGATGCCCGCGATGTCGATCTGGACGTGCGAGGCGCCGGCAGGCGCGGCGGCCGGCCGTGCCGGTCCGGCGGCCCGCGCTGCCCGCGCTGCGTTAGGCGGCGCCGCGTGCGCTGCCGGCATCTGCGCCGGCATCTCGGCCACGTTGCGCGGCGGCTCGTCGCTCGGCGGCGGCGTGAGCGGCGATGGATCGTTCGCGTCCAGCACCACGAGGTATGCGCTCCGGTGCAGCGTATGATCCATCTCGCTCATATCCAGCCAGCCCATCCGGAGCGCGATGTCCGTGCTCGCCATGAAGTAGAGATACTTCCCGCCGGCATCAAAGGCAGGACTGACCGCATCGGCGAGACCGTCGGTGATCTGGTAGGTTTTGCCGGCGTCCAACGAATACAGGAAGATCGCGCGCATGTGGCTGCGGAGCGATTTCGAGTAGGCGACCCACCGCGAATCCGGCGACCACGCCGCATCGAAGCCGCGGCCCGGATCGTCGAACGTGTCCGAGTCGATCGGCGCGAAGTGACCGTTAGTCACGTCCACGACCCACAGCTTCGCATGCGTGTCGCGCATCGTGATGTGCTTCGCGTCCGGCGACCAGGTAGGCGCCGTGAAGTATGCCGGCGATGGAAGGGGAATGGCGCGCGGCGCCGACTCGCCGGTCTGGTCGCCGATCATGAGTTGGTACTCGCCCGTCGAATCCGAGAACCAGGCGATGTGCGTGCCGTCCGGCGACCACACCGGATCCCGATCGTGAACGCCGGAGCTCTGCGTGAGATTCCGGTAACTGCCGTCCGCCGCGACCGTGTAGATGTCGCCGCGCGCTTCGAACGCCGCGCGCACCCCGGTCGGTGACAGCGATGCGCTGCTGATGTATGACGCCACCTGCTTCATCTGCGGCTGCGCCCACGGGAAGTCGCCGGTGGCCGTGATGTTCAATTGCTGCGAGCGGCCGGTCGCGATGTCCAACAGATGGATGTACCCGGCCTGTTCGTACACGATTGCGTCGGGGCCGGCCGACGCGCTCATGATGTCGTAATCGCGGTTGTGCGTGAGCTCCGTCACCTGTGACGCGCCCTGTTCGTTCGAGTACAGATTCACGACGCCGTCGCGATCGGACAGGAAATAAATGGTGTGCCCAACCCACATCGGATCGGTGTCATTGCTGTTCGCCCACGGCAGCGTGGTCTCGCTGTAGTTGGCGAGATCCATGATGTGAATCGGCTCGGTGCGTCCGCCGCGGTAGCGTCGCCACTGACTGTACTGCGGCTCCGCCCAGTTCGCCGCGAAGAACGCAACACCGAGCGGTTGATACGCCATGTGCGTCGCATCGGACGAGTACGAGCCGGCGAACGCGCGCGGCATTGGCACCTGCTCGGGCATGCCGCCGGTCGACGCGACCGTCCACATGCGCAGGAACGAATTGGCCCCGGGCGTCGGGACCGTGCCGCGCGAGGATGCGAACACCACCTTCTTGCCATCGGGCGTCCATCCGCGGACGAAGTCGCCGCCCGGGTGGTACGTTAGGCGTTTGGGCTCGCCGCCGGCGACAGGAACCACGTAAACGTCGGCGTTGCCTGCCACCGTCGCCGTGTAGGCGAGCATCGATCCGTCCGGCGAGAATGCCGGATCGGTTTCCACGGACGGCGTGCTGGTGAGCCGTCGCGCGGCGCCTCCCGCGCGCGGCACCACCCACAAGTCGCCGCCGTATTCGAACGCGACCATGTCATGGCTGACGGTCGGCCGTCGCAAGAAACGCGTGCCCTGTGCCTGCACGGAAGCGACCGCGAGCACGAGCGCCGGGAATCCGATCAGCGATCGCCGCACGTGCTGCATCATCCGTGCGGCGCTGCGCGGCAGTCTTCGACACGACATGTCCGATCTCCTGGAGTACGAAGTGAAAGGCGTCAACGGGCGGCGCGATCGAGATTCGGGTTGTTGATGCGCTCCACGTTAGGCAGCGGGAAGCACGCCTGGTCGGCATACGTGCCGCCGTTCACGTACGGGGCGCCGGTGGCGGGGCTCAACGGCAGCCCGAGCCGCCGGATGTCACCGAGCCGGTGTCCCTCGAGGAAGAACTCGCGGCGGCGCTGTTCCACGATGTCCGCCATCACCGCGGGAGCCGTAAGGCCGCCGCTGTAGGCCGGCTGGTGGGCGGCACTGCGTAATGTGTTCAGGATGGTCACCGCGTCGTTCAGGTCGCCCGTGTTGACGTCGTTCTCCGCGATGATGAGTTGCGCTTCCGAGAACTTGGCGAGTGCCTGCGGCGCGGTTGCCGTCGCGTCCTTGTTCGCAAACCAAACCACGGTGTGGCCGTCCGAGCCCAGCTCGCCCGTCGACGTCACGGCGATCCGCGGGTCGCTGTCCACGACGAACCGGTTGATGATCGACGTATCGATCGACCCGAACTGCGCCTGGATGGTTTGGATGAACACCAGGTTTTGGCGCCGCGTCGCCGTCGGATCGTGATCGATGTCGACCTCGAAGCCTGCGGGAATCAGTGCCGCATCGGTCGCCGCGTCCGCTGAATTCCCGAGATCCAGCTCGGTCCGCGCACGACCGAGCAGCGCAAGATTGAGCGTCGTTGCATCGTTCGCGCGCGTCGCAGCAGCGACGGCCGTGTCGAATCTGACCATCGCATCACCGAAGATCTGTTGCGGCTGCTCCTCGGGACCGAGATCGAACGCCGCGGAGCACATGCCCTCGCCCATGAGCACGAGGCTGTAGCCGCCGTACGCGGACGCCACGGCGATGAGGTGAGAGCGGTCGGGAACCTGTTCGTCGGTCCATCCCTCGAGATGCTGCACCGCGACATCGTTGGACGCACGCGCGACCGAGAGTGGAGTGTAGACGCCCGGCTGTTGCTGGCTGTCGCACGTGTTCGTTCCGTACGGTGAATCGGGCGTAATCGAGCGGCGATCGAGATCGAAATTGGCGGTCTGCGAGATCGCGTCGGACATTTCGTCCATGAAGATTCCGCTCGCCGCGATGTACTCGTTGAACGCGCACTCGAAGTCGCCGCGCGAGCTGTTCACGATGAGGTCCGCGTTCTGCGGTGCGAACACATCCGGGCCTAACTGACCGGGGTTCGATTGCTCGAGGGTCGTGAGGTCGTTGCATGCGGCGGACACCGACACCACCGCCAACGCCACGATCACGGTGCGCGCCGAAGCCATCCACCCGCGCCGCGCGACGCGCCTAACCGAGACGCCTCTACTGGTATGTGAGTTTCGCATGGCTCAGAAGGTCAGGTTGAGGGTGGCGACGAACCGGCTGAGCGGAGGTATCACACCCTGACTGCCGGTCGTGAGCCCGGTGACGAACTGGTCGACCTCCGGGTCGGGGCCTTTGAACTTGGTCCAGAGCGCGAGCTCGCGCGCCGCTATCGTGAACGACGCATGGTCGATGCCCGGCAGGAGGTGGTCCGGCAGCGAATAGGTCGCCGATACCTCGCGCAGCTTCACGAACGACGCATCCTGGAAGAATTGATCCTGCGTCTGGCTCACGAAACCAGTGACGCTCGCCTCGGCGACGAACACCGGAGAGTACTTCTGCGGATGGTAGTTCACGTCGCACTCGCCAACGCCAAGGAGACCGTCGCAGCGGATCTGGTCGATGTTGTTCGCCAGCACATAGCCGCGCTTCCAATCGACTAACGCATAGAGGCGCAGTTTCTTGAAGAACGTGAAGGTATTGCCGACGGACCCGGTGTTGGTCGGCGTCGCCGATCCGATGAACACGAACGGCGCGGTCGCGCAGTCGACGGGACCCTGTCCCGCACCGCCGGCGCACAACACGTTAGACACGGCGCCAGTCGATGGATCCACCGTCGCCGACACCACCTTCCGCGAGAAATACGCGGCGATCGGGAAGCCGACCCGGTTCGCCTGCCCTGCCGTCGTGATGATCGACGGCAGGCCGCCCAGGCTGATGATCTTGTTGTGGGCGGTCGCGAAGTTGCCCGTGATGTCCCATCCGAAGTTCGGCATCTTGAGCACCTGCAGCGTCGCCTGGAGCTCGATGCCGTGGTTGTTCACCTGGCCGAGGTTCTGGAACTGCGTGCCCGTGAAGCCGAGCGACGGCGCCACCGGCTGCGCCACGATCTCGTCGGTCGTGTGCTTGTTGAAGTACGTAAAATCGAGGTGCAGGCGGTCCCAGAGATCCGACTCGAATCCCGCCTCGAGCTCCTTTCCGCGCTCCGGCTTCAAGTTCGAATTGCCGAAGCCTCCCGCCGTGAACGCGTTGGTGCCGCCCGGTCCCTGCACGGGCAGGTACGACCTGAGCGCCGAAAACGCGAGCGGAGCACGGCCCGACTCGCCATATGCGGCGCGGAGCTTGAGCGAGTTGACGAACGCGAGGTGCCAGAACGGTTCTTCGCTCACGATCCACGAGGCGCTCACCTTGGGATACGTGATCCATTTAAACTGCGTGCCGAACGCACTGTTGTTGTCGACCCGCAGCGCACCCGTTAGGAACAACCGATCGTTGAGGCCGATCTCCTCTTGTCCATAGCCGCCGATCGTCGTGTTGATCGTGTCGCCCTGGGTCGACGGCAGCGCGGTCGCGGTGCCCGAGACCGTCGTGATGCCGGGTCCCGGGAATCCGATGCCGCCCAGGAAACTCTCGTGCAGCGCCGTGCGATACCACTGCCCGCCTAACGATGTCGCGGACGTGATGGCCGACGTGAGATTGAACTTCGCCGTGCCGTTGTAGTCCGCGGTGGTGAGCGACGTCGATGTCAGCGTCTGGCCGATGCGACCCGCGGCGTTGCCGAGGGTGAACGGCGCGAGCGCCGGCGGCGCGAAATACTCGAGTCCTCTGCCGTCTTCGTTGGTGTAGTCCAGACCGACGATCAGTCGCTGGGTGAACCAGCTGATGGGATTGTGCGTGAACGTGGCACTGCCCGTGAAGCGGTGAATGTCGTCGCTGTTGTCGAACAAGGCCTGCGGGACATTCGGCGGCACGTTGGGATAGAATCCGTCGGCGCCCGGTACGCTGAAGATGTTCGGCTGCCCCAGTTCCGCACCGAGCATGGCCGACAGACCCACGTCGGCGCCGGTGTGGTAGTTGCCCTGCACGTAGTTGAGGCTCGTCCCGATCGCATACTTCGGGTCCGGCGTCAGATTCAAATTCGCGTGCGCGGAATACTGCGTGATGAAGTTGTTCGGCTCGATGCCGTGCTCGTCCTGATAGTTGGACGAGACGAAGTAGTTGCCGATCGAGAATCCGCCCGCAACCGACGCATTGTAGTCGTAGGTCTTGCCGGTCGTGAAGACCGGGTGTCCCGCCGCCTCTTGTGCCTTGATGGCATTGAACGACGTGATGGCGCCCGTGCTGTCCGGCGCAAAGTTGGTCGGCATGCGACCTTCGGGATCACGGAAGTAGACGCCGCCTTGTTGAATC
This sequence comes from Gemmatimonadaceae bacterium, assembly GCA_036273715.1. Classification (NCBI taxonomy): domain Bacteria; kingdom Pseudomonadati; phylum Gemmatimonadota; class Gemmatimonadia; order Gemmatimonadales; family Gemmatimonadaceae; species Gemmatimonadaceae bacterium. The sequence goes on along the minus strand of DASUHB010000067.1, from coordinate 69,765 downwards.
TGGAAATTGAAGACCGGCTTTCCGCTCGACCCTTTCTTGGTGATGATCTGGATCACGCCATTGGCCGCTTCGGTGCCGTAGATGGTTGCCGCCGCGGGTCCCTTGATGATCTGGATGCTTTCGATCTCGTCGGGATTGATGTCGTTCAAGCGTCCAACGACGCCGGCGTTCTGAGCTCCGAATCCGCCGTTGCCGAATGTCGTCGGCCCGCCGCCCGTGCGATTGCTGACGCGGACGCCATCGATGTAGATGAGCGGTTGATTGTCGAGACTGAGGCTCGAAATGCCGCGGATCTCGATGTTCGGGCCCGAGCCTAACCGACCGGTGCTGGGCACGATGCTCACGCCGGCCACGCGCGAGTTGAGCAGCGAGCTCAGGTCTGACGCCTGCGACTTGGCCAACACGTCGGGCGCGTTGACGGTGCCGACCGCGGTGCCAATTTCGCGCTGCTGTTGGCCGCCCGCGGTCCCGGTGACGATCACCGCGTCCAGCGAGGTGGCGGCCGGAGGCAGCGCGAAGTCCACGGTCAGCTGCCCGTCCGTGCCGACGGTGACGGTGTGGCGGCGTGCCGCATATCCGACTCGTCGCGCCATGAGCGTCTGTTGTCCCTGCGGAACGCCGGAGATGCGATACTCGCCGGCGTCATCGGTGACGGCGCCGAGTTGCGTCCCTTCGACCTGCACCGAGGCGCCAGCGACGGGCGCGTTCGATGTCGAGTCGACGACGTGCCCAACGATCGTCACGGCCGGGCGGCCGCCGGCATCGTTGGCAGGTGATCGATGGTGCACGCTCGCGGCGTGCGCGGCCGGCGCCGGAAATGCCAGCGCGATGCCGAGTGCGGCGCAAACGGCGAGCCGCATTCGTCGGGTAACCTGCTGACGGAAGACGTATCCCATACCGGGCTCCTGTGGGGTGGATGGCGGTGCGGCCCGACGGCGGATCTGGTCGCGCCAACATAGAGTGCAATTCGGAATACCACAATGGTCGACCAAACTGGTGACCGATCCGGCCCTCCCCCCACCCCTGCGATTTGCTTGCTTCCCCCGAACATCCCGGATATCCTTGGTCATCGTGCCGCGCACTGCTGCTCCTTCCGCTTCCAAACCCCCGGCGCGGCCGCATCGCGCCGCCGAGCCCGGCGGCGAACGCAGCGACCACGTCTCGCGCGCCTACCTCGATCTCCGCCGCGTCATCGTCTGGGGCCAGCTGCCCCCCGGCGCCCGCATCTCCGAACGCGTCATCGCCGACCGGCTCGGCCTCAGCCGCACACCCGTCCGCAGCGCGTTGCACCGCCTCGAGCAGGAAGGATTCGTCAGCTCCGTCGGCGGACCCGGTGAGCGACGCCTCATCATCGCCCCGCTTACTATGGATGATGGGCAGGAGCTGTTTCGCATCGTTGGGCATCTCGAGGGCCTGGCCGCACGCATCGCCGCCGAGTTTCCCCCGGCGCGCCGCTCGGCCGTCGCCGCGCGGATGCGAGAGCTGAACGGCGAGCTCGCGGCCCAACACCGCGCGCACGGCACGGCGGCGAAATTTTTCGACCTGGACCTCCGCTTCCACCAGTCATTCGTCGATTCGGTGGTCGGACCGCGCCTGCTAACGCTGCACCGCGCGATCAAACCGCAGTGCGAGCGCTATGCGCGTCTCTATGCGAGCGTGCTGCTCGACGAGCTGCCGACGTCGATCAAGGAGCACGAAGCGATCGCCAGCGCGATTGCGCGCGGCGATGCCGATGCGGCGCAGGTCGCCGCCGAGACCAACTGGGCAAACGCGGCATCTCGGCTCGCACACATCATCTGGCAGCACGGTGAGCGCGGCAGTTGGGTTGGACCGCGCGAAGGCTCGGCGCCCGCTCCCCGCAAGCTCCGCCGCCGAAACAGCGCCTGAGTTCCGACCCACGGGTTCCGAGGGGTGGACACTCGGAACCGTGCGCGGCGACGTCTTGCGGTAAAACGGTATACCGATACTGTATACCAGTTGACCCGCTCCCCTCTTCTTGACGGAGACTCGTCGCCCATGCACGCCTACCGCGGAACCCGCACCCGCGCCCTCCTCCTTCTCGTTGCCGCTGCCGCCCTGTCGATCGCGGCATCCGCGCACGCGCAAAAATCGGCTCGAGCCGAGCGCATGCCGCCGGTCGATACCGCCGGCCCTCCGCACGCCTCCCTCGACGATACCGCCCAACTCGGTGCCTTCCTCGATGGCGCGTTCGCGCAGTTCATCGATCAACTCCACGTCCCGAGCGCGGTCGTCGTCGTGATCAAGGACGGACGCGTCCTCTACACCCACGGGTACGGATTCGCGGACGTCGACAAGAAAACGCCGATCAATCCTGCGACGAGCCTCTTCCGCATCGGGTCCACCTCCAAGCTGTTCACCTGGACCGCGGTGATGCAGCTCGTGCAACAGGGGAAGCTCGACCTCGATGCCGACGTCAACACCTACCTCACGGATTTCAAGATTCCCGCCACGTACGCGAAGCCGGTCACGCTGCGCAGCCTGATGACGCACTCGCCGGGCTTCGAAGATGGTGCGTTAGGCTATCTCATCAGCAACGATTCGGCGAGCGTCAAATCGATCGACGAGACGCTCAAGGAGCACATGCCGGCCCGCGTGCGTCCGCCGCTGGTGCTGTCCTCCTATTCCAACTACGGCGCGGCGCTCGCCGGGCTCATCGTGCAGAACGTGAGCGGCATGCCGTTCAACGACTACATCCGGAAGAACATTCTGGACCCGCTCGACATGCACCACACCACGTTCCAGGAGCCGCTGCCGGCGAACCTCAAGCCGGACGCCGTCACCGGATACGTCTACGCGAACGGTGTGTACGAGGCGAAGCCCTTCGAGTTCGTCGGTGGCTTCCGGCCCGCCGGCTCGGTGTCCGCGTCGGCGCTCGACATGACGCACTTCATGATCGCGCACCTGCAAGACGGCCGGTATGGCGACACCCGCATCCTCGATTCCGCGACAGCCGAACGGATGCACACGCGCAACTTCGCGAACGATCCGCGTCTGCCGGCGATGGCGCTCGGCTTCTACGAGCAGAAAATGGGCGGCGTCCGCGTGATCGGGCACGAAGGCGACACGCAGTACTTCCACACGGCGATGTTCATCGTGCCCACCGCGCAGGTCGGGATCTTCATGTCGTACGTCGGAACCGGCGCCGAGCCGCTGCGCGAAGGCATTCTCCAGGCGTTCTTCAATCGGTATTTCCCGCCGCCGCCGGTGGTCGCCATGACGGCGCCGGATTCGTTCGCGGCGAGTGCGGTGAAGTACACCGGCACGTACCGCTTCGCCCGGCACAGCTCGACCAAGATCGACAAGGCGCTGCTGGTGGCCGGCCCGTCGATCGACGTGTCCGTGCTGCCCAAGGAGCGCCGGCTGCTCATCACGGGGTTAGGCGAGCATCCGGCGCAGTTCGCGCCGGTCGGCGACGGCCTGTTCAGACAGGTGGGCGGCGGCTACACGATCGGCTTCACGCAGGATTCGTCGGGCGCGGTCACCCGGCTGTCGGTGGATGCGCTGCCGTTCATGGGCACCGAGCGCGTGCCGTTCCGCGACGCTCCGGGGCTCTGGCATTTTCTGTTAGGCCTGTCGACGCTCATCTTCGTGTGCGCGCTGACGACGTTGTTCTACCGGCGCAAACAGATCAAGACGATGACGCCGGAGCAGAAGCGCATCGTGCGCCTGTCGCTCGCCGCGGCCATCTGGTACTTCCTCACCGTCATCGTGCTCGTCGCGGTCGTGGTCAGCGACATGGCGGAGTTGGGCGGATCGATCCCCGGCGCGCTCAAAGTCGCGCTCGTGATGCCGATCGTGTTCGTTCTGTTCACGCTCGCCCTGCTCGCCGCCTCGGTGCGCGTGTGGGGACAGGCGCACTGGCGCCTCTGGCAGCGGATCGAGTTCACCGCGTTCGTTCTCGCCTCGGTCGCCGTCACGCTCTTCTTCGCCAACTGGAACCTCCTCGGCTGGAGGTTCGGATGAGCACTTTTCTGCGCTTCTTTCCAAGTGGGTCCCGCAGTGTCCGGCTTTGTCTGTGCTTGTCCGCCTTCATGAGTCGATTCCTGCGCTCCTCTCCAAACGCGTCCCGCAGTGTCCGGTTTTGTCTGTGCTTGTCCGCCTTTATGCCGGCGCTGGCGTACGCCCAGGGCTTCACCATCGAGCGGGCACTCGGCTATCCGTATCCGTACGGCCTAACGGCCGCGGCGCACGCCGCGCGCATCGCGTGGGTGTTCAACGCGCGCGGATCGCGCAACGTGTGGGTGGCCGACGGCCCCGCCTTCACCGGCCGTCAACTGACGCACTACACCGGCGACGACGGCATGCCGATCGCGAGCCTCAAGCTCACGCCTAACGGCAACACGGTCGTGTACGCGCGCGGCAGCGAGACCAACGCCCAGGGCGAGGTGGCCGACCCGACGAGCGACGTGCACCAGCCGGAGCAGCAGGTCTGGGCGGCCGACGTGTCCAACGGCGAGCCTCGGCTCCTCGGGACCATGAACTGCGGATTCGAGGGCTGCGAGGACATCCAGATTTCCCCGGACGGCCGCTTCGCGGTCTGGAGCGCCAGGCACGCGCTCTGGCTGGCGCCGATATCGGGCGCGCAACCGGCGCGGCAACTCGCCTACATTCGGGGCGACAACGCCGAGCCGCAGTGGTCGCCAGACGGCAAGGCGATCGCGTTCACGAGCAACCGCGGCGAGTATTCGCTGATCGGTATCTACCGGTTCGACAGCCGCACGCTGCAGTACGTCGATCCCAGCGTATTTCGCGACATGCTGCCCCGCTGGTCGGCCGACGGCGCCAAGCTCGCGTTCATCCGCCTAACGGGCGGCCGGGGCGGGTTCTTCTCCGGCCGCCTCGAGCCGTGGACCATCTGGGTCTGGGACGCAGCCAGCGGGAAGGCGAGCCAGATCTGGGCCAGCGCGAGCGACGCGAACGGATCATACCCGGGCGAATGGGAAAGCGATGCGTTCCAGTTCGCCGCCGGCAACCGCATCGTGTTCGCGTCGCAGGCCGACGGCTGGGTGCACCTGTACTCGATTCCGGCCGCGGGAGGAGCGCCGCTGCTGCTCACGCCCGGCGCATTTTCCTTCCAGGGCGGCGTGACGCTCACGCCCGATGGGAAGACGCTGCTCTATGCGTCGAACCAGAACGACATCGATCGCCGCCACATCTGGCGCGTCGACGTCGACCGCGCTGGCCCGGTCGCGCTCACGCACGGCGCGTCGATCGAATGGACGCCGGTGGCGGCCGGCGCCTCGATCGCCTGCCTCGGCTCATCCGCGACGACGCCCGCGATGCCGTATCGCGTGACGCCGCAGGGACGCGAGCCCATCGCGGCGAGCGCGATGCCTAACGACTACCCGTCGGCACAGCTGGTGGCGCCGCAACAGGTGGTGTTCAAGAGTCTCGACGGACTCGAGATCCACGGACAGCTGTTCGTTCCGCAATCGCACGCCCAACGCAGCCCGGCGCTGGTCTTCATGCATGGCGGCCCGCCGCGGCAGATGATGCTCGGATTCCATCCCATGGATGCGTACAACTTCATGTACGCGGCCAACGAATATCTGGCGAGCCGTGGATTCGTCGTGCTGTCGGTGAACTATCGGCTCAGCATCATGTATGGTCGCGAGTTTCGCGAGCCCGCGCAGGCCGGCCCGCGCGGCGCGTCCGAGTACCAGGACGTCGTCGCGGCGGCGAAATATCTGCAGGCGCTGTCGTACGTCGACCCGGAAAAGATCGGATTGTGGGGCGGGTCGTACGGCGGCTACCTGACCGCGCTCGGCCTGGCGCGCAATTCGGACATCTTCAAGGCCGGCGTCGATTATGCCGGCGTGCATGACTGGTCGGCGTTTTTCGGCGGCGGCGACGCAGCGTCCGCATCCGATCGCGCCAAGATCGCATATCAGTCGTCGCCGGTCGCGTCGATCGACATATGGACATCGCCCGTGCTGCTGCTCCAAGCCGATGACGACCGCAACGTGGCCTTTTCGCAGACCGTCAACCTCGTGCCGCTGCTGCGTGCGCATCACATCCCGTACGAGCTAACGGTATTCCCCGACGAGGTGCATGACTCCCTGCTCTGGCGAACCTGGGTTCGCGTGTTCGCCGCCACCGCCGACTTCTTCGAGCGGACGCTGGTCAAGGGCGAAGCGATTCACACGGTGCCGGCCGAGAACTGAATGACTGAGCTCAGGCGTACGCTCGGACTCACGGACCTCGTCCTCATCGTCATCGGGACCGTCATCGGCTCCGGCATCTTCATCGTGCCGGCGACCACACTGCAACAGGCCGGCGGCAGCGTGAGCGTCGCACTGCTCGTGTGGCTGGTTGCCGGCATCCTGTCGCTGCTCGGCGCGCTCACCTATGGCGAGATGGGCGCGATGAACCCCGATGCCGGCGGCCTGTACGTCTACATCCGCGATGCGTTCGGCGAGCTGCCTGCGTTTCTGTACGGGTGGACCGCGCTGCTGGTCATCGCGAGCGGATCGTGCGCCACACTCGCCGTCGCGTTCAGCAGCTATCTCGGACAGATCGTGCCGCTTTCGCCCGCAATGGCGAAGGTGATTTCGGTGCTGATGATCGCGGCGACGATGGCGCTCAACGTGCGCGGCACGCGGCAGAGCGCCGATGTACAGAACTGGACAACCGGGCTCAAGGCAACTGCGTTAGTCGTCATGGGAGCGGTCCTGCTCCTGAGCGGAACGCACGGAGGCGGCGGCGCTCCGGCGACGGCGGCGCCGCCCGCGCACGTGTCCTTCTCGATGTTCGCCACCGCGATGATCGGCGTCTTGTGGGCGTACGAGGGGTGGCAGTACGCGACGTTCTCGGCCGGCGAGACGCGGGACCCGCAGCGCACGTTTCCGCGCGGCATCATCTTCGGCACCGCGTGTCTCATCGGGATTTACATTCTTGCCAATCTCGGATACATCGCAGCGCTCGGCCCGGTGCGCGCATCGCAGAGCACGCGCATTGCGGCGGACGCCGTTGGCGCGCTGCTCGGGCCGGTCGCCGGCAAAGTCATCGCCGCGATCATTCTGGTGTCGATGTTCAGCGCGGCCAACGGCATCGCGCTGACGGCGCCGCGGCTCTACTACTCCATGGCGCGCGACGGCGTTTTCATCCGGAAGTTGGCCGAGGTGCACCCGCGGTACGGCACGCCGGCGAACGCGGTGGTGGTGTGCTCGGTGTGGGCGATGCTCCTCGCCGCGACCGGCACCTTCGAGCAGCTCTTCACGTACGTGGTGTTCGTCGGCTGGATCTTCTATGCGTTAGGCGGCGTCGCGATCTTCGTCTATCGGCGGAAGCAGCCGAACGCCCCGCGTCCGTTCCGCGTGCCGGGCTATCCGATCACGCCGTTGTTGTTCGTCCTGGCCGCGGCCGCCGTGGTCATCAACACCATCGTGACGCAGCCGGGGCGGGCGGCGTTGGGCCTAACCGTCACCGCCATCGGCGTGCCGTTCTTCTTCGTGTGGCGCGCGTATACGCGCGTGTCCGTCGCCGCCCCGCCCGACGCGTGATCGATGGGGAAGCGCGCGCGAGCACGCGCTTCCCTCCGGCCTTGCCTAACGCGCTCCGGCGCCCGCCAGCGCATGCGCCGCCTTCGCCGACGCCTCGGCCGCGGCCTTCGATGCCTCGCCGGCCGCCTGCCGCGTCATGACGTTGAGGCGGTTCCAGGTATTGATCGCGGCGATCGCGATGACCAACGCAGTCAAGCCCTTTTCGTCGTAGTACTGCGCTGCCTCGTTCCACAGCTCATCGGGGACGGCGTCCGCGCGATCGGCGAGCCGCGTGCCCGCTTCCGTCAGCGCGAGCGCGGCGCGCTCGGCGTCCGTGAAATAGGGCGTCTCACGCCACGCCGCGACGGCGAAGACCTTCTCGTCCGGTTCGCCTTCATCACGCAGCTCGCGCCAGTGCATGTCGACGCAGAAGCTGCATCCGTTGATCTGACTCGCGCGCAGACTCACCATGAGCAGCGTGGTCCGCGGCACGCCGAGTTTGGCGGCGGCGTTCGAGAGCATCACAAGGCCCCGATAGACCTCGGGGTTGTTGCCGGCCGCATTCGTAATTCGTGGTGTGGTCACTGCTGGTCTCCGTTGCAGTCGAAAAAGATCGGTCATCAGCGCGTGTCCGACGGGTCGACCGCCCGTGCGCGCTGCTCCACACTGTCGTGAACGGCCGGGCGCGGTGAAAGGTGCCACACGGCTCAGGCCGGTTAGGCACACAGGCGGCAGCCCGCATACAAAAAACGGGCCCACCGCGCTGCGCGATGGGCCCGTTCGATCGTGCGCGGCCTCAATGACCGCTTGGCCGCCGCGCCATCATCTGCTTGATGTTGTCGTCGAACTTCGCCTGCTGATCCGGCGTGAGCACGGCACGGATCTCGTCGCGCTCCTTCTTGCCCAGATCGCGCATCTGCTGCATCGACGCCGAATCCATGGGTGTCCCATTTTGCCGGGCGTCGCGCATCTTCTGTCTGAACTCCTGCATCTGCGGCGCGTACTTGTCCTCGATGGCCTTGACCTGGCTCTGCTCGGAGTCGGTGAGCGCGATGCCGTTCATGAGCATTGCCATCATTCCGCCGCCTCGTCCTCTACCGCCTCCGCCACCGCCCCCCTGGGCGATCGCACCCGTCGCGATCCCCATCGTGAGGGCCACGCCGATCAGTACCGTGCGCATGCTCTTCATGAAACCTCCAAAGCGTCGTGCGTGTGAACGTGCGTGACCGTGCCTCCCACGTACGTGATACGGTTTCGTCCGCCGGATCGATGGGTCTATGGCTGGGGCCGCCCGTCAGCCATGGACGAGCTCGACGATCTCGCGCGCTGCGCGTTGGCCGGACGCGATCGCGCCGTGCACCGTACCGGTACTCGCGGCCGTATGCGCGGCTTCGCCGGCATACCAGATCGTGTGCGAAATGGGTCGGGCCAGACGGCCGGCCATGCGGGCGCCGCCGACGCGCGCATACGAGTACGCACCGCGTGAGAACGGATCGGTGAGCCAGTCGCGGTAATAGGCGCGCACGAGGCGCGCGGCCAGGCGCGCCGGCGTCATGCGAAAGATCGAGGCGAGCGACTCGAGGCCGAGCCGCTCGAGCGTGCGCGTGGATTGTCGCGCGAGGCGCGCCGCCTGCGACCCGCCGCGCCACGCCACGAGGAGCGGCGACGTCACCGGATACGTGGTCCACCACACCTGAAACGGAAGCGGCCGGCGCGACTGCAGGAAGGACATGCGATCGAGCGGCGGTGCGCCTAACCGTCGCGCGAACGCCGGCTCCAGCCAGAACGGATCGGCGAAGCGGTAGACGACGCGGTGCACGGGGCCCATGATGCCCAACGCGGCGCTCCGGTCGAGCGCCGGCGCGGGCGGGTCGAAGCGGATGGCGCCCGGCGCTCCGGCCGGCGCCTGCAGCACGCCTAACGGAACGGTGACGAGCGCCGCGCGCGCCGCGTCCGTGCGGATCCGCCGGCCGGCGCCGCCGGACACGACTTCGACGTGCCCCGGCCCCCATCGCACGGCCGAGACGACGGCGCCGAGGCGCACCCGAGCGCCTAACGGTTGGGCGAGGACATCGATGAGCGCGCCGTAGCCGTCCACCAGCCGGCCGATCCGCGACTCCCGCGCGTCGCGTCCCGGCGCACGCGCCGCCGCGAGCCAGCGCTCGCTGATCAGCGTCGCGTCGGCAGCCTCGAATCCCTCCACGTAGCGCGTCGCCAGCGACCGGTCTGACGCCCGCAGCGACCCGCGATTCGCGCGCATCGCGTCCGCGAACGAACGATCCGGCGTGCGATGCGCGTCGAGGCGGCCGAGCACACGGTCGAGGCGCGCCGTGTAATCGCGCGCGACGCGCACCCCGTGCGTCGTGTGCTCGAATCGCTGACCCGAAATATCGATCGTGCGAAGGTCATGTTCCTGTGCAATCTCGCGGATCGGAGCGGCCACGCCATGCAGGAATTCCGCCCCAAGCTCGATCGGGCTGCCCGATGGCAGCAGCGCGGCCGTCTCGATGCGCCCCCCGGTGCGACGCCGCGCCTCGAGCACGAGAACGTCGAGCCCGTTGTCGAGGAGCACGTTCGCAGCAGCGAGACCCGCCGCGCCCGCACCGATGATGATGACGTCGAAGTCGCGACGCTGACGGCGAGCGCTAACCATACCGATGAGCCCGGTCGTGCCGATCGGCCTCGCGCGCGATGCGGCGATCGTCGATCGAGCGTCGTCTGCGCCTGGCCTGCGTTTCAGATTGATGAGCGGAGGCAATTACGCGCGCGCTGTCGGCAGTCATTCTCGTGTCGTCGGTTCTTTCGTCAGCCTGCACTGCGCCGTGTCCATCACCCGCGTCGAGCGAACGCAGCGGCGGGCCCGTGGGCTCGATCAACAATACGGCCCGGGCTCGATGGGTGGCAGGCGATTTGCCGGGTTTCATGCCGACTTCGGGAGGGCGAGGCGATGCACGCAGCTGGTCACACCGCGCGCTCAGCAGTCCGCGACCCGCGCGCGTTCGAGATTCACATTCCCGACTCGACGCTCGGCGACCTGCGTGCGCGGCTCATGCATACGCGGTGGATCGAACCGTTAGGCTACGACGGCTGGCGCTACGGCTTCGACGTCGCCTACCTGCGCGAGCTGGTGCGCTACTGGCGCGAGAGCTTCGATTGGCGCGTGCACGAAGCCGCCATGAACCGGTTCGGCAATTTCCGCGCGACGGTCGGCGGGGCCGCCATCCATTTCATCCACGAGCGCGGTCGCGGACCCGATCCGCTGCCGATCGTGCTGACGCACGGCTTCCCGGACTCCGTGCTGCGGTTCGCCAAGATCATCCCGATGCTCACCGATCCGGCAGCGCACGGGGGCGATCCCGCCGACGCATTCGATGTCGTCGCGCCGAGCCTGCCCGGCTACGGATTCTCCGGGCGACCCAGCGGCGACGGGGTGATCTTCCGCGTCGGCGACATGTGGCACGAGCTCATGACGAACGTCCTCGGCTACGAACGATTCGCGGCGCACGGCGGCGACTGGGGCAGTACTGTGACCGACCTGCTCGCGCGCGCGCACGCCGACGCGGTGATCGGGATCCATCTCACGGACGTCCCGTTCTATCACGCATTCACGCCGCCGTCCGATCCCAGCGCCGACGAGAAGAAATACCTCGAGGGCATCGCGAGATTCGGACGGACGCAGGGCGGTTATGCGTTAGTCCAGGGCGGGCAGCCACAGGCGCTCGCCGTCGGACTCAACGACTCGCCGGCGGGTTTGGCCGCGTGGATCATCGAGAAGTTCCGGCGGTGGAGCGATTGCCATGGCGATGTCGAGTCGCGATTCACGCGCGACGAGCTGCTGGCGAACGTGACGCTCTATTGGGTGACGCAGACGATCAATTCGTCGTTCGCGCCGTACTCCGACATCGCGCACATCGATCAAACGCAGCTCGCGACATCGGGCGCACCGGATGGACCGCAGCGCGTGCCCGCGGCATTTGCGCTCTTTCCGCAGGACTTGTCGAGTCCGCCGCGCGAATGGGCCGAGCGGTTCTTCGATGTGGCGCGATGGACCAGGATGCCGCGCGGCGGGCACTTCGCGGCGCTCGAGGAGCCCGAGCTGCTCGTGGACGACATCCGGGCGTTCTTCCGTCCGTTGCGTTAGGCGGAGGTTCACGCGGCATCGGACGGCCCCGGGCGCTTCGCAAACGGGTGCAGGCCGCATTCGGTCTTCCCCGTGCCGCTCCACCGGCCCGCGCGCTCCGTCTCGCCATGCGCCGTTGGGCGCGTGCACGGCCAGCATCCGATGCTCGCATACCCGCGCTCGAGCAACGGATGCGACGGGACGCCGTGTGTCTCGAGATATTGCTGCACGTCGCGCCTCGTCCAGTGCGCCAACGGCATCACCTTGAGCACCGTTCGCCCATCGATCTCCTGCGGCTCGACGAGCCGGATCGCGCGGCGCAGATCCGACTGCTCGCGGCGCAGCGCGGTGACCCACACGTCGAAGCTCGCGAGCGCGCGTCGCATCGGCTCGACTTTCCGGACGCGGCAGCATTCGTCCGGATTCGTGCGATACAGGTCGGGCGGCGTGGCCTCCGGTTTCGACACGAGATCGACCACCCGCAGATCATACCGTTGGGCGAAGCGCCGCTTGAACTCGAGCGTCTCGGGAAAATGGAAGCCCGTGTCGAGGAACAGCACCGGCACATCCGGGTCGATCTCGCGGAGCATGTGCGCGAGCACCACGCCGCCGCCGCCAAAGCTTGCGCTGAGCGCGACGCGTCCGCGGTACGCGCGCGCGACGAACGCAAGCAGCGCCGCGGCGTCGCCGTGGAGATGCGCCGGGCGGCTCATCGCTCCGCCCGCGCGCGCGCGCCGACCGGCTCGACGCCGACGCGATGCACGTAGTCGCCGAAGTTCTCGTTAGGCAGCCGTTCGGCGCGATAGCGCTCGAGCAGCGGCAGGAGGACGGCGACGAGGTCCGCGCGCCGCACCAGATCGGCGTACTGGACGCCGAGCCGAGTCCCGAGCATGGTGCCGCCCACGTAGACGGTGTATCGGTCTGCCGACCGGCCCACGAACGCCAGGTCGGCCGTGTACGGGCGTGCGCAACCGTTGGGGCAGCCGGTCATCCGCACGGTCAGGTGCGCGTCGGGAATGCCCAACCGTTCGAGCTCGCGCTCGAGTGACGTGAGGACGTCCGGGAGCGCGCGCTCCGATTCGGCCAGCGCGAGCCCGCACGTCGGCAGCGCCGGACACGCCATTGCCCAACGCCTAACCGGCGTCAGCCGCGCCGCCTCGGGCACGCCGTGGTCGGCGAGAATGCGTTCGACCAGCGGCCGGCGCCGCTCGTCGATCCCGGTGATGAGCACGTTCTGCTGCGGCGTCAGCCGAACGCCGACCTCCGGTCGCACGCGCGTGACGATGTCTCGCAACGCGGTCCGCCAGCGCGTCGCTTCGGTGTCCCGGATTCGGCCGTTCTCCACGTACATGCCGTAGAACCACCAGCCATCCTCCTGGCGGTGCCAGCCGAGATGATCGTGGATGTCGGTGACGTCGACGTTGCGCGGAGGCTCGAGCTCGTGACCGACTGCCTCCTCGACCCGCGCGCGGAACCACGGCAGACCGTGATCGTCGATCACGTACTTGAGCCGCGCGTGACGGCGATTCGAGCGATCGCCGTAGTCCCGGTGCACGGCGACCACGGCTTCGCTCACCCGGCAGAGCTCTTCGCGCCTAACGAACGCCAGCGGCGATGCAAGCCGCGGGTAGGTCTCGGGCTTGCCGTGCGTCGCACCGAGGCCGCCGCCCACGAGCACATCGAAACCCTCCAATGCGTTGCCGGTGCGCAGCGTCAGAAAGCCAAGGTCGTTGCTGTGCACATCGGAGCAGTTGTCGTCGGGAAAGCCGAATCCGATCTTGAACTTCCGCGGCAAGTACCGCGTGCCGTACAACGGATCGATCGGACGCTCGTCGCCGGCATCGGGGATGCGCTCGCCGTCCAGCCAGATCTCGTGATACGCCCGTGTCGACGGCAGCAGGTGTGCCGACAACCGTCCGGCAATGGCCAACACCTCCGCGCGCAGCGGATCCTCGATTGGCGCCGGGCACGCGATCACGTTGCGCACCACATCGCCGCAGGCGCCGAGGGTGGTGACTAACGCAGCGTTGATGGCGGCGATGGCCGGCTTGAGCTCGCCTTTGATGACGCCGTGCAACTGAAAGTCCTGGCGCGTCGTGATGCGCAGCGTGCCGTTGCCGTAGCGGCCGGCGAGCGCGTCGAACACCTGATACTGGCGCCCGGTCAAGACGCCGCCGGGCAGCTTCGCGCGCACCATGAACGAGTACGCGGGCTCGCCGCCCACGTCCTTGCGCGCGCGGCGCTCGTCGCGATCATCCTGCTCGTACGCGCCGTGGAATTTGAGCAGCTGCCGGCCGGTCTCGGAAAAGTGCGTGCCGCCATCCCCGAGCTCATCGCCGATCGATCCGCGCAGACCGTCGCTCGCCGCCTTGATGTCCTCGACCCCGCTCGGCTCACCATGTCGTGTCGCCACTGGCTCTCCTGGTTAGGCGCAACAAAAAAGGCCCGCTCTCCGGATACGGAGAACGGGCCCCAAAGGAAGCGTTGGTACGACTTAGATCGATGTCATCCCGTGTTCACGGGCAACGCTCCGCCATGGCGACCGCCCTCCAGGGAGCGGGCACACATGCATGCACAACAGCACATGACGAAGGCGGAGTGAATCATCGAGAAGGATGCAACGTTGAGGTGGGTGGTCGCCGACGCGAACCTTCGTATCGTAATCGGCCCCGGTCGGCAAGTCAAACGCACGCTCATGTTGGTGGTGGGTCTTGGCTGGGATGCCGTTCCCGCATGGCTTGCATCTACGCTCATGAAGACGCGGACACGACAGGACACAACGGACACGACATGAGCAACACCAAGCCTTTGATTTTTTGTCCAGTGCTTTGTCCGTTGTGTCCTGCTGTGTCCGCGTCTTCATGAGCGAAGCACTCTGCCCGGTCCGCCTGCCTCACGTGTCATCAGGAAGCCCACCACGCGCGCGCCCGAAGCGGATGCGTCACGCCACACGGGTCGCGCCCAACGAATCTCACCGCGGTACCAGACCAAACTGCACCTCTACCCTCGTATTCGTGCTACGACTGCCGCGCCGAGGGCGCGAGGGGCGGCAGCCCGCATCCGGCTGCCCACGCATGGTACCGCGGCAGCGGCCTCACGAAGTCGAAGACCGGGTCGACGCGCACTTGATGCACGTAGCTGTCGTGCCGCGCCACCATGGTGTCGAGCCACTGCATGGTCGACGCCGTGTCGCCTAACCGTGCGTAGGCGATCGCGTACAGATACGATGGTACGCGCTCTCCCGCCTGCGCCCGGCGTTCGAGGCCGGCGATCGTGCGCCGCGCGTCGGCGGTGAGCAACTGGCGCGCCTCGGCATCAGTCCCGACATCCGGCAGCGCTGCCGCGCCGGCGCTATCGCCTTCGGCCGCGCGCGTCTTCCGCAGCCACTCCACCGCGTCCCGCGGCCGGCCCATGGCAGTGTAGAGTTGCGCGAGGTCGCTGTATCCGCGGGTCCAGCTCGCGTCATCGTGCACCATCTGCATGAATGCTTGACGCGACTCCTCATAGCGTCGAGCGAAAAACAACTGCTTGGCGACCAGCCGTCCAAACAACGGGCTCAATGGATCCATCTGATGCGCGAGTCGCGCTTCGGCAATGGAGCTGTCCATCTGTCCGTAGAACCTAAACCAGACCGATCGCATGCCGGCGATGTCGGGGTCGAACGGATCGATCCGGCGTGCGCGCAGGATGCGCTCGTTCGCACGCTGGAGGTCGATGTGCCAGAACATGTCCTCCGACGCAAGCGCGAGCCACGCACTTGCCGCGGTGGTGTCGAGCGCAAGCGCCCCCCGCGCCGCGACGTCGATCTTGGGCCACGTCTCGTCCGGATCCGTGACCTCGTTGAGCGCGGTAAAGATGTACGCGTGCGCCAATCCGTACAGGCCGGGCACGTAGAGCGGTTTCCGATCCACGAGCGAGACGAACGTGTCGCGCGACTCCGCGAAGTGAAACGCGAATCGGAGCGTCAGTCCGCGCAGGTACGAGCTGTACGCTGCCGTGTCGGCACGGTAGCGCGCCGGGAGACGAAGCACGGCGCGCTCGGCCTCCGATTGGGGTGTGGACGCGTGCGCCGACTGCCGGCTCAGATACAGCGCGAGCGCCAGCACCGCCAGCACGCCGCCGCCTAACGCAGCAGCGAGGCGCCGCGGTCGGCGGCGGGGCGGCGCAATGGGCTCGGTAGTGGGGGCCGGCGCAGGAGTCGCACTCGGCGGCGCGGGCGGCGATGCAGCCGGCGCGGTCGGCGCGGCCGGCGGAACCGGAGCCGCGACGTCGCGTGCGTTCGATCGCAATTCCATCGCGAGCTGCCGCGTCTCGGCCGACGGCTCGGTGTCCAGCTCGCGCGAGAGATGCGCCGCGAGCGCGCCGTACACTTCCAGGGCGCCGGCGCGATCGCCCGACGATGCGAGCAGCCGCATCAACCGGCGCGCCCCGGGTTCGTCTCCCGAATCCAGGTGATGTGCGACCTGCATCGCCTCCAACTCTGCCGCGCCCGTTCCAGCCACGGCTGCCGCGCGCTTCCAGGCCGCCGTGCGCGCCGCACGCAGCAGGTTTTCACGCTGAGCGTCGAGCCATCGCTCGAATTCGGGCACGTCGGACACGTGGAACCCCGGCAGCAGCTCACCGGACCACAGCGCCACGGCCTCATCGAAGCGGCCCGCGGCCACGTGGGCGCGCAGCTCGAGCGCATCGCACTGCACCTGGGCGAAGTCGAGGCCGACGAACGCTTCGCCGCGCGTGACGATCGCGTCCTCGCCTAACGCTTGCCGGAGCGCGTGCAGCGCGTTGCGGAGCGAGTGCCGCGACGATCGGTCATCGGCTTCGGGCCAGAGGAGCGCCAGCAGCCGATCGCGCGCGTGCAGGCCCGTGGGCTCGGCCAGGGCGAGATAGACCAGCAGCGCCAGCCGCTTGGGCTGCGTCACGAGATGACGCGCCCCGCGCGAATGCGCCGTGCCGACTTCCAGAGCGCCGAGTACCTGCAAATGGATCATGAGGCACGCCCGGGACGCTGCGGTGACGTTTGGAGACCGCTCAAACATACGATCTCCCGCCCCGATCCGACATTCCCCCGCACCGCTGGCGGTCGTTAGCGGCCCGCCGCCGCGGCGCCTCCGGCGCGCCGGCGCGGCGCGGTCAGCCGCCTAACCTGAACACGTAGCTCAGCTTGGCGAAGAAGCCGTCGTTCAACCGGTGGATGTGGCGGAACGCAAAGGGGTCGTCCTCCGTCATGCTGCTGCCGTAGCCGAGGAAGAACACCGTGCCCGGGGTGGGCTGGTAGGCGAACAGGCCATCGATGCGCACCGCGTTAGTCACGGTCCGCGACGCCCGCGTGAACGTCCCGGTCGCGGGGTCGCGGAAGAAGATCGGATCGTTGGACCGCGAATCATCCCGCAGCGAATCGGTGGTCTGCGAGTCGTACGTGCCCACCAGGCGCACGAACACCGGCCGCGACACCTGGTATTCCACCTTGAGCCGCGGAATGCGCCGCACGTCGGCCGTGCTGCCGTCGTCCCGGCGGATGTACTGTTGGTGCGAGTACAGCGCGTTCACCCGCAGCCGGTCGTTGGGCCGCCAGTCGACGTTCGCGTTGATGAAGATGATGTCGGCCTGCGCCCACTCGAAGAAATTCTCGTCGTGACCGGTGATGGTCTGGATGCTGGCGTCGAAGTTTTTCCAGCGCGGCGTCGTGATGCCGGCCACGATGTCCAGATTCGGAATGTGCGGCGTCCCTAGAAACTTCGTCGTGTCCGCACCGCCGATGGTGGGATGCACGATGTAGTAGTTCGTGTAGATCGACGGATCGTATCCGTAGCGCTCGAGGAAGACGTTGCCCACGAGCACCCATCCGCCGCGCAGCGCCAACTGGTTGCTGATGTGCCAGCGCAAGTCATCGGGACTCTTGCCGCGCTCGAACCGCGTATAGATCCAGCTGTGGTTTGCGGTGAAATCGCCGGTCCAACTCTCGATGAGGCTGCCGCGCGCACCGTACAGCGTGATGGCCTGCTCCCCGGTCACCACCGCGACGTTGGAGCGCGACACGAATCCGCTCTGCGTGCGAAAATCCGGGTCGATGCCCGACATCGAATAGTGCAGCTGGATAGTGTGGCCCTGGCGCTCGAACGTCGCGCCCCACAGCGGTCCGCCGATCGTCCCCGAATCGCCGCGCGTGGTGCTCGCCGCGCCCTGCAGACGCACGCTGTAGATCTTGTCGAACAGAATCGTCGCGTCGAGTCCGCCGACGCGATTGTAGCGGCCGGCCTCTTCGCGGTCGGTGAGCACGGTTCCTAACGACACGTTGGGCCCGAGCCCGCGCCGCACGCGCAGGATGTTGAACACCGGGTTCACGGTGCCGGTCTCCGACGCATCCGAATTGTCGATAGCCGACAGGAAACCGATGTCCGTGCCGGATATCGTGCCCGTCAGCTTGGCCGCCGCCACCGGCTGGAGGATGCTGCGCGTGTAGATGAGCGAGCTCGGCGTGTCGAACTGCTCGAGGCCATCCAGGAAGAACGGACGCTTCTCGGGATACGACAGCGCGTTGCGCGGATCGTACGACAGCTCGGGCACGTCGCTCTCGATCTGCGAGAAGTCCGGTTTGACCGTGCCGTCCGCCGTGAGATTGTCGGTGAGGGCGTAGCGCAGATTGCCGCCCAGCTGTTGGATGGGCGAGCCGTAATGCCAGTCGGCGCCCCGCGGCGCGCCATCGACGTGCGACGTGAGCTCGGGGTTGATCTCCAGCGGATGCCCGCGCTCGATGCCCGTTAGGCCGACGAGCGAGCCCGACTGCGCGAGGAACGACGCATTCGCCTGCCGCGCCGGCGCCCACGTGCTCACGTGTCCCGAGTGCTGCACGTGGCGCAGAATGTTGAGCCCCCACCGCTGCTCGCGTCCCGACTGGATCCGGATCGCCTTGAACGGCACGCGGATCTCGACCTCGTAGCCGCCCGGCACTACGCGTCCGCGCGACTCGTACGTGTAATCGGTGCTCAGGTCCACGGTATCGCGCGTGGTGCCGGCGCTGCTGATGCCGGCGGCGTGCGACTGAATTCCTTCGCTCAGGATGCCGTCGGCCTGCACGCCCAACGGGTTGGCGCCGAAGACGTACGCTCGACGATGATCGTCGAACGTGTCGAGAAATACCTGGACATAGTCGTCGGACGAAATGTTGTCCCGGTCGGCGAGCGTCGCGTGCACGGGCCCATGGGGCTCATACGCCCGGATACCGAAGTAAATCGCGTCGGCCGAGTACCAGACGAGCACTTCAGTGGAATCCGCGGCAGGCAGACCGTCGACCGGTAGATACTCGGAAAAATCGGTGAGCCGCGCGGCCTTCGACCACACGGGCTCGCTGAGATTCCCGTCGATGGTGACGGTGTCCGCCAGCATGGGGGCACGCACCTCGACATTGCCACTGCGTCCGCTGAATACGAGCCCAGCTGAAGCCGCGGCCACTTGGAACAGCGCGATAATGGGGAGCAGGACGCGTCAGCTCGATTGCGGGAACGGAGAGAACGATGTGGGGGGTACAGCCGTCGCGCCATAGCGGCGGATCGTGCGGTTCGTCAGAGTCTGGATGCGGCCCGGCGCGTCAATTCAGATCGGCCCGCAGCGGCTCGAAGCACGGATCGTGCGTTACAACACGCCCGTCAAGCCATCAACGTGGACCGCGAAGGGAGCTCACTATGAAAATTGGAATTGCCGCCTTGATCGGAACGGCGGTCGCACTGGGTGCGTGCGGCGGGGGAAACAAAGCAAGCAACGCAGCGGACACGACCGCCGCGGCAGCACCGCCGGCCTCGGCGCCCGCCGCAGCCCCCGCTGGGTCGACCGCAGCTGCGCCTGCTCCGCAGGGACCGATGAGCATGCCAGCATGGATGAAAGTCGACAAGGCGAAGAAAACCGTGTCGCTCGACATTCACGCCGGCAAGACGCCGGACAACAACCATTGGAACTTCAATGGTTATTACAAGGGGAACGCGACGATCACCGTGCCGCAAGGCTACAAGGTGACCATCAAATTCACCAACGACGATCCGTCGTTGGCGCATAGCATCGGCGTCGACAGCGCGTACACGACGTTCCCGGCAACGTTCACGAATCCGCAGCCGATCTTTTCGGGCGCGATCAGCTCCGATCCTACGGATCCAACCAAGGCGACGCAGCCGAACAAGTCGGAGACGGTGACGTTCACGGCCGACAAGGCTGGCAGCTACACGCTGAACTGCTTCATCCCGGGCCATGCGATGTCCGGAATGTGGATCCATTTCGACGTGTCGGCCGACGGTAAGGCAGGCGTTCAGACGAGCGCGAGCTGACGCAGCGAAGGGCGGCCGGCTGAGAACGCCGGCCGCCCTGTTTCATCGCCGGGTCATCTGCCGGCGGGCCAGGCCCCGCCGACCGCTTTGTACAGCGCGACGAGCGCGGTGACGGCGGACGTGCGCCCAACGGCCAGCTCGCTCTCCGCGCTCAGCAACGTGCGTTGGGCATCGAGCACCTGCAGGAAATCCGTTTCCCCTGCTTCGTAGCGGAGCTGCGCCAGCTGGAGCGCGTGTGTGCTGGCGCGCACCGCCTCGCTCAGGCTGGACAGGCGCGCGCGCGAGCGATCGTAGCTCACGATGGCGCTTTCCGTCTCACCAATTGCGCCCAGCACCGCTGAGGTGTATAGGGCCTTGGCTTGATCGGCCTGCGCCTGGGCGATGTCGACGCGCGTTTTCACGCGGCCCATGTCGAGGAAGGGCCAGCTGAGCACGGGGCCGACGAAAAATCGCGGCGTGCCGGTGTTGCCTAACGCATTGAACGTCGGCGCCGTGTAGCCGGCGCTCGCGGCCAGCGAAATCCGCGGCAGGTAGTCGGCCTGCGCCGCGCCGATCAACATCGTCTGCGCCGCCAGCTGCCGCTCGGCGCTCCGAACATCGGGACGCCGCTTCACCAGGTCGGCCGGCGATCCCACCTTGACGACGTTAGGCAGCGAGGGCAGCGGGCCCGGGCTCAGCAGGCTGGCAGGCAGCGATTCCGGCGTCCGGCCCAACAACACCGCCAGCTGGTTGCGGCTCGCGGCGATCCGCGCCTCGATCGTCGGCGTCTGCGCCAGCGTCAGGCTCAGCTCGGCGCGGGCGCGCTCGACGTCGAACGCCGTCCCGCTCCCCGCCGACAACCGCTGTTCCGTCAATTTCATGGTACGGCGCTGATTGTCGGCATTCCGCTCCGCGACCGCGAGCTCGCTCTGCGCCCCGAGCAGCTCGAAGTACGTCCGCGCGACTTCGGCGGCCAAACTGAGTTGGGCATCGCGGACCTGCTCGTCCGCCGACTCCTCGAACGCCCGGCCCGCCCGCACGTTGTGGCTCACGCGCCCGAACACGTCCAGCTCCCAGGATGCATCCACGCCGCCATCCCACAGATCCTGCCGCGGCAGCGCGCCCACGGTGCCGGGAAACTGCGCCGCCGAGAGCTGTTGCCGGGCGACGCTCGCCGTGGCCGTGATCGTCGGCACGAGATCGAGGGACGCCATCCGCCGTTGCGATCGCGCCTCGAAGAAGCGCGACCGCGCCGCGCGCACGTCGGGACTCGCGCGCAGCGCTTCGCGCACCAATCCGGTGAGCGTGCTGTCGCCTAACCCGGACCAGAACGCGCTGTCGGGCGCCTCGCCGCTCACGCTCGTGCCCGGCGCCAGCGCCGCCACGCGCATCGTGTCGAGCGTCGAATCGACCGCGAGCGCCTCATCCGACGTTGCAGACGAGAACGAATCGGGCAGCGCCACCGGCGACGGCGCGACCGAGTCGGCCGCGCTCGCGCCGGTGGTCGTTGCCACGCGGCGCGCGCTCGTATCGGAGAGCGCCTGGAACGCCGGCGCCACCACCACCGTCGGCGGCTGATAGTTAGGCGAGCTCACGCACGCCGCGACCAGCGCCGCCAGGCCCAGCGGCATCCATGCCATGCTACGCATCAGTCGCCCCCTTCGCCGCGCGCGGCGAGCGAGCCGTGTCCAACGAGCGGCTGATATTCCGACGGGCGCGCGGCCGATGCCTGCGCGCGCTTGTGAACCAATCCACGGACGACCACATAAAACACCGGAGTCAGCAAGAGTCCGAAGAACGTGACGCCGAGCATCCCGGAGAACACGGCGACGCCCATGGCGTGACGCATCTCCGCGCCGGCGCCGAAGGCCACCACGAGCGGTACGACGCCCATGATGAACGCGAACGACGTCATGAGAATGGGCCGCAGCCGGATCCGGCACGCCTCGAGCGCCGCGTGTACCGGATCGTGGCCTTGCAGCTCGAGATCACGCGCAAATTCCACGATCAGAATCGCGTTCTTGCAGGCGAGGCCCACGAGCACCAACAGGCCGATCTGCGTGAACACGTTGTTGTCCCCGTGGCTCAGCCACACGCCCATGATGGCCGAGAAGAGGCACATCGGCACGATGAGAATGACCACGAAGGGCAGCGACCAACTCTCGTACTGCGCGGCGAGCACCAGGAACGCGAGCAGCACGCACAACGGGAACACGAGCAGCGCGGTGTTGCCGGCCAGGATCTGCTGGTACGTGAGCTCGGTCCATTCGTAGCCGATCCCGTTAGGCAGCGTCTCCTGCGCCAGCTGCTCCATCGTCGCCACGGCCTGCCCCGAGCTGACGCCGGGCGCCGGGCCGCCGTTGATGTCGGCCGACGGATACGCGTTGTAGTGCATCACCTGGTCCGGTCCGAACGACGGCTTCACGTCGATCAGTGAGCCTAACGGCACCATGTCGCCCTTGTTGTTCTTCACCTTGAGCTGCGCGATGTCCTCGGCGGTCGCGCGATACGGCGCATCGGCCTGGGCCATCACCTGGTACGTCCGGCCGAACCGGTTGAAGTCGTTGACGTACACCGAGCCCAGATAGATTTGCAACGTCTGGAACAGATCGCTCAGCTCCACGCCCTGCTGCTTCACCCGGTCGCGATCGACGTCCGCGAACAACTGCGGCACGTTGATCTGGTAACTCGTGTACACACCCGAGAACTTGCCCGTCTGGTTTGCCTTGGCCGACAACTCCTGCGCGGCTTTGTACAACGCTTCCTGCCCCAGCCCTGCGCGGTCCTCGAGCTCCAACTTGAATCCGCCCACCGAGCCCAGGCCGTTGACGGCCGGCGGCGGGAAGACCGCAATGAAGGCGTCCTGAATCGAGAAAAACTTCTGGTTGAGCGCCGCGACGATCGCCGGGCCGCTCTCGTCCTTGCTCTTGCGCTCCTCGAACGGCTTGAGGCCGATGAACACCGTGCCTGCGTTAGGCTTGTTCACGAACCCGTTGATCGAGAGGCCCGGAAAGGCCACCGTGGCATCCACGCCGGGCTGCTTCGCCGCAATGGCCGACAGCCGCTTGATCACGTCCTCGGTACGGTCCAGTGACGCCGCGTCCGGCAGCTGCGCGTACGCCACCAGGTACTGCTTGTCCTGCGTGGGGACGAAGCCCGGCGGCACCCGCTTGAACCCGATCAACGTGATCACGATGAGCCCCGCGTAGACCGCGAGCGCCACCGCGCTCTTGCCGATCAACTTGCCCACCGCGCGTCCGTACTTGTTCGACCCGCTCTTGAACGCGCGGTTGAACGGATGGAACACCCAGCCCAACAACTTCTCGAGCACGCGCGTCAGCCGGTCGGGCTCCGCGCCGTGCGGCTTGAGCAGAATCGCCGACAGGGCCGGCGACAACGTCAGCGAGTTGAACGCCGAGATGAGCGTCGAGAACGCGATGGTGAGCGCGAACTGCTTGTAGAACTGACCGGTTAGGCCGCTGATGAACGCCACCGGCACGAACACGGCGCACAGCACCAGGGCAATCGCGACGATCGGCCGGCTCACCTCGTCCATGGCCTTGTGGCTCGCTTCGCGCGGCGACAGGCCCAGCTCGATGTGCCGCTCCACGTTTTCGACGACGACGATCGCGTCGTCGACCACGATGCCGATCGCGAGGACCAGCCCGAACAGCGACAGCGTGTTGATCGAGAAGCCCGACGCGAGCATGATCGCGAACGTGCCGACGATCGAGATCGGCACCGACGCCAGCGGAATGATCGACGCGCGCCACGTCTGCAGGAACACCACGACCACGATCACGACGAGCAGCGTCGCCTCGAGCAGCGTCTTGACCACTTCGTTGATCGAGTCGTGCACGAACACCGTCGGGTCATAGACGATCGAATAGTCCACGCCCTGCGGGAAGTTGTTCTTGAGCTCCGCCATCGTCGCGCGCACGTCGTGCGACAGCGCGAGCGCATTCGAGCCCGGCTGCTGGAAGATCGCGATGGCCACCGCGTTCTTGTTGTTGAGCAGCGACTGCAAGCCGTAGTCGCCGGCCGCCAGCTGAATACGAGCGACGTCGCGCAGGCGCGTGATCTCGCCATCGGCGCCGGTCTTCACGATGATGTCGCCGAATTCTTTCTCGTTCACCAACCGGCCGCGGGCATTCACCGTCAGCTGATAGGCCACCGGCGTCGGCATCGGCGGCGCGCCAACGACGCCGGCCGCCACCTGCAGATTCTGCTCGCGGATGGCGTTCACCACGTCGCCGGCCGACAGATCGTGTGCCGCCACCTTCTGCGGGTCGAGCCACACGCGCATAGCGTAGTCGCCCGAGCCGAACACGATCACCTGGCCGGCGCCCGGAATGCGCTGCAGCTGATCCTTCACCTGGAGCGTCGCGTAATTGCGCAGATAGACCGGATCGTATCGCCCGTTAGGCGATATGAGGTGCACCACCATCGTCAGATCCGGCGACTGCTTCTGCGTCGTCACGCCCAACTGGCGGACCTCGTCCGGCAGCCGCGGCAGCGCCTGATTGACGCGGTTCTGCACCTGCACCTGCGCCATGTCGACGTTCGTCCCGATCTTGAACGTGACCGTGAGATTGAGCACGCCGTCCGCAGTGGCCTGCGACGACATGTACAGCATGTTGTCGACGCCGTTGATGCTCTCCTCGAGCGGCGTGCCGACCGTCTGCGCGAGCACGGTGGGGTTGGCCCCGGGGTACACGGCGCGCACCGCAATCGTCGGCGGCACCACCTCCGGATACTCGCTCACCGGCAGCGTGAATATCGCGATCAATCCCGCCACCAGAATGACAATCGACAACACGGCGGCGAAAATCGGGCGATCTATGAAAAAGCGCGAAAAGCGCATACTGGACTCCGTGATACTCGAACGGTTGCGAAGTTGCGGCGAGCCTAATGCGCCGATGCGACGGACGGCTGCGAGTCGGACGGCGGCGTCATGGGCACGACTGTCGGCGTGACCTTGGCGCCCGGCCGCACACGCTGCAGTCCGTTGACGACCACCCGCTCACCGGGCTTGAGACCCTGCTTCACCACACGCAGCCCATCATCCATGGGGCCGAGCGTGATGGCGCGGTAATCCACCGTGTTGTCGGGCTTGAGCACGAACACGAATTTCCGATCCTGATCCGTGCCCACCGCGTCGTCGCGGATGAGCGTCGCGTCGTAGCTCCTGCTGCCGATGAGCTTGATGCGGGCGAACAAACCCGGCGTTAGGCGGTGGTCGTGGTTGGCGAACACCGCGCGCGCGCGGATGGTGCCGGCCACCGGGTCCAGTGCGTTGTCGACGAAGTCGATGTGCCCTTCGTGCGGATACCCGGTCTCGTCGGCCAGGCCCATGTACACCACACGCTGCGTCTTCTGTTGGGCCGCGTGCGCGCCCGACGACGGCGAGAGGCCGAGGTCCTTCAGATACGTCTGCTCATCGCCGTCGAAGTAGACGTAGATCGGGTCGAGCGACACCACCGTCGTCAGCGGCGTTGCGTTAGCCGCACCCGCCTGGACCAGATTCCCCGGCGTCACCTGCGCGCGGCCGACGCGGCCGGTGATCGGCGCCCGGACCGTCGTCCACTCGAGGTTGAGCTGCGCCGTGGTCAGTGCAGCCTGCGCGGCCTGCACCGCGGCGTCGCCCTCGGCGCTCGCGCTCGTGCGCGTGTCGTAGTCCTGACGCGAGATCGCTTGCGCCGCGAGCAAGTGCTTGGCGCGCGCCACCTCCGATTGCGCGAGCGTGCGCCGCGTCTCGGCTTGCGCGAGATCCGCTTTCGCCTTTTCCACCTCGGCTTCGTAGGGCCGAGGATCGATGACGAACAGCACGTCGCCCTTGTTCACCATGGCGCCCTCCGTGAACGCGACGCGCTCGACGTACCCGGAGACGCGCGGGCGCACGTCCACCATGTCGACCGATTCGAGATGGCCTGTGAACTCATCCCAATCGGTGACCGATCGCCCAATGGCTGCGGCAACGGTGACCGGTGGCGCAGGCGGCGGTCCCTGCGGTTGAGCGTCGTGGCCGCTGATCGCACGTCCCGCGGCGAGCGTCGCGAGAATCGCGACTGCCGTACCGGCGATGATCCACGTGCGGCGCGAGCGCGGGGTCTGCGATTCGTTTGGCAATTGAGAGTCGGTTCGATTCTGCATACTCGGTAGTCCTGAAGGCGATATACGTTGATGTCCCAAACGGCGCTCAGGCTCGCGCGGTTCCATCGCCGCGAAATTTCTCGTTCGATCGATGTGGTTCTTACAAGAATCGGACGTTGCCGCAGGCGATCGGCGATCGCTTGGCGACGGACGAAGTAGTGACGCGCCGTCTGAATAGCGACGTTCGAGCGATGCCGAAATGGACATCTTGCGCGAGACGCGTTGCCCTTCGCCGAAGACCAAACGTTAGAACGATTTGACAATCGGGAACTTTCGTCTCACTATAGAGCGGCGTGCAGCACCCCTCCTTCCTCACCCCCCCGTGACATCTGCAATGCGACAGTCTGCCGGCGTGATCCTGGTCTTCCTGGGCCTGGGCGCCGCGGCCACGAAACTTTCCCGTCCCGATCCGCCGCCCATCGAATTCAACGACGGCCGGACGCCTGCCGGCAGCCTAACCGACGGCACCGAGTCCGTTTCCCTGGTCGCCGAGTCCGGCGAGTGGCGCCCGTACGGGCCAGCGGGCCGCGGCATTCAGATCCTTGCGTTCGGCGAAACCGGAAAGGCGCTCGAGGATCCGGGGCCCATGCTCCGGGTGCCGCTCGGCACGCACGTCGTGGCGCGGATCGAGAATCGCACCGGGGCCGAGCTCGTGGTGCGCGGGCTGTCCGCCCGCCGCCGGACGCCGCTCGACTCGCTGGTCATCGCGCCTAACGCAATCGGCACCGCCCGTTTCGTGGCCGACGCCCCAGGCACGTACTACTACTGGGGCGCCACCCATGGCGAGTCGTTCGGGACCCGGTGGCGGGATGATGAGCATCTCAACGGCGCATTCATCGTCGACCCGCCCGGCGCCGCTGCCGGCCGCGATCGCGTGTTCGTCATTGAGCGGGAATCGCAAACCAGCGACTCGAACCCCAGGGATGTCGATGGGATCTACACGATCAACGGCCGGCCGTGGCCGTTCACCGAACGCCTAACGTACAACATGGGCGACTCCATCCGCTGGCGCGTGATCAACGCCAGCGACGAGCCGCATCCGTTCCACTTGCACGGCTTCTTCTTTCGCATCAACGCTCACGGCGACCTCGCTCGCGACACCGTGTACTGGTCCGACCAACAACGCGAAGAGGTCACCGAAAATCTTCACGCCGGCAGGACCATGGACGTGGCGTGGCTGGCCGATCGACCGGGCGGATGGATCTTTCACTGCCACATCAATTTTCACGTCGTGGACAACCCCTCGCTGCCGCCTGCCGTGGAGCCGCCGAACCAGCGCCTGCAACACGAGTTGAACGGCTATCCGCCGGGTCGAACCGACGGCGGCTCGCGCGAAGGCATGGACATGGGCGGCCTCGTGCTCGGGATCAGGATCCGCGCGCCCGCCGGCTGGCATCCGTACCAGGGGGAGCGGCGCACGGTACGGTTGGTCGTCGAGTCCGGTGCTCCGTTAGGCGACACGACGGGCAAATTCGAGTACGTCGTCGATGCGGGTCACGGCGACATCGATTCGAGCGCGGTGCTCGGTCCTGCCATCATTCTGCGTCGCGGCGAGCCGACGCGGATCTGGATCGTCAATCACAGCGCGCAGGCGACGCAAATCCATTGGCACGGGCTGGAAGTCGAGTCCGGCGCCGATGGCGTGGTGGGCATGAGCGGCATGCCGGGGGCGATGGAGCCGCCGGTCGAGCCCGGCGATTCCTTTCCTGTGCTCGTGACGCCACGGCGCCCCGGCAGCTACATGTACCACACGCATCTCAACGCGATGTACCAGCAAATGCGTGGCTTGTATGGCCCGCTCATCGTGCTCGATTCCGGCGCAGCTTGGAATCCCGATCGCGACCGCGTGTTCATCATCGGGAATCGTCCGGACGGAACGGTCATGCTCAATGCGGGCGAGACGTCGACACCAATCCAACTGCGGGCGCATGTGGCGTACCGCTTCCGGTTGATGAACATCACGGTTGGAAATCCCCTCATACGGTACGAGCTCGTGAGAACGAGCGGACCGAGCACCGGCAGTGATCTGCAATGGATTCCGATCGCGAAGGACGCGTATCCGGTCAATGCCGCTCGTCGCGTTCGCGTGGACGCGCGACAGCCGGTGTCGATCGGCGAGACCTACGATTTTCTCGTCGCCGAGGCGGATACGGGTCGAGCGGCACTCGAGGTCCGAGCGGCGAACGGACGCCTGCTCTCGCGGCAGGACGTCGTGTTCGCTCGATGAGCCACGTCGACAGCAAGCCAGCGATCCCGGGCCGAACAACGCACTTCTAGCCCGGATAGATGGCGCGCCCAGCGTTGGGCGAAAGCGCGCGCGCCCATCCGAAGAGCTCCGGACGCGACGCAACGACCACGACGTCGCCCTCGGCACAGCGGTACAACGCGGTCCAGCGGGATGCGCGTCCCCGTCGCATCGATCGCGTCGCCTAACACGAGCACGGCGCCCGCGGTCTCGCCGCACGCGGCCTCCGCCGTGCGGATCCAGGAAGATGCGGACGTAAGCGATGGCCGGGCAGACGCCATTGCGAATGCACGGCGTCACCGAAGCCTGCCAGTCCACGAGGACTGCTTCTTGCCACGGGAGCCTGGACATGACGGGTGAGTGGATCAAGCGGCGCGGCGGGACGTCGACGGGCTTTCGGTACGAGGATGCGCAGGGACGCGTGGTCCGCGACCGCAAGCAGCTCGCGCGGATCGACGCGTTGCGGGTGCCGCCCGCCTGGCGCGACGTCCACATCGCTGCGAGTCCGCGCGCCGCGATCCAGGCGTGGGGGTTCGATGTCAAGGGACGCAAGCAATACCGGTACCACGAGCGCGCGGTCGCGAAGCGGGAGCAGCGGAAGTACCATCGGCTCCGGCGACTGGCGCACGACCTGCCGATGATCCGCGACGCGCTGTACACTCAGTTAGGCAGCGGCCGCGAGCTGACGCGCGACCGGGTGGCGGCCGGCGTCGTGCGGCTCATCAGCAAGGGATTCTTCCGGCCGGGCAACGAGCGCTACACGCGCGAGAATCATACGTTCGGCATCACGACGCTCAACAAGCGCCATGTCCAGGTCGACGGGAACGCGATCGCGTTCGCCTTCCGCGGCAAGTCCAACAAGGAGCAGCGTCGGGTGGTGGTCGATCGGGCATTAGCCGCGCTGGTGCGCGCGCTGCTCGAGACGCCGGGCACGCGTCTCTTTCGATACATCGCCGACGGCGTCTGGCACAACCTCACGCAGCGCGAAGTCAACGACTACGTGCGCCGCCTCACGCCGGCCCGGTACACAGCCAAGGACTTTCGCACCTGGGGCGGCACGCTGCGGACGGCAATGGTGCTGTCGGACCTCGGCCCGGCGGGCAGCGCGCGCGAAGCGAAGAAGAACGTCGTGCTGGCCATCCGGCTCGTGGCGGCCGAACTGGGCAACACGCCGGCCATCTGCCGCTCGAGCTACATCCACCCGATCGTCCTCGCGCGCTACATGGACCACGGCGACACGATTCTGCCCCGAGCGCGCGGCAAGACGGCGGGCGGCCATTATCCGGAAGAGCGCGCCATGCTTCGGTTTCTCGATCGGCATTTCCCGGAGCGGCGCCGGCGTCCGCGGGTCAAGGCCGCCGGCGCGGCGTCCCGTTAGGCAATGACGGCGCACGACACCGCGGCCGCGCGGCGCGCCCGCGCGGCCGGCGGACGGAGGGCGCCCGCATCCGGCGCGCACGGCGGCTGGATCGTCGCCACGACCATCCTCGGCTCCAGCATCGCGTTCATCGACACGACCGTGGTCAACGTCGCGCTCCCGGTGATGCAACGCCAGCTGCACGCGACCGGCGACGAAGCGCAGTGGATGGTCGAGTCGTTCGCGCTGGTGCTCGCGGGCTGCCTCCTCATCGGCGGTGCGTTAGGCGACAAACTCGGCCGCCGGAAAATTTATGTCGTAGGGACGGCGATCTTCGGCGCCGCGTCGCTGGCGTGTGGATTCGCCACCGGCGTCGCCTGGCTCGTCATCGCCCGCGCGATTCAAGGGGTCGGCGCGGCGCTCCTCATTCCCGGGAGCCTCGCCATCCTCGGCGCGTGCTTCGAGGGACACGCCCGCGCGCGAGCGATCGGGAACTGGTCCGCCTTCACCGCCATCGCACCCGCCGCCGGCCCCGTGTTAGGCGGCTGGCTCGTGCAGCACGTCTCGTGGCGCTGGGTGTTCTTCATCAATCCGCCGCTGGCCGTGCTCGTGATCATCCTGTCCGCCATGCACGTCCCCGAAACGCGCGACGCCTCGCGCGGCGCGCTCGACTGGCCGGGTTCCGCGACTGCCACCATCGGCCTCGCCGGCATCGTCACCGGCGCCCTCGAGATGCCGCGGCTCGGCGCGCACCACCCGCTGGTGTGGGGGTCGCTGTTAGGCGGGGCCATCGTGCTCGCCGCATTCCTGGCGATCGAATGGCGCAGCCGCGCGCCCATGGTTCCCCTCTCGCTTTTCACCGACCGCGTGTTCGCGGGAACGAATGCGCTGACGCTCCTGCTGTACGGCGCCTTGAGCGGCGCACTGTACTTCGTTCCGTTCGACCTGATTCAGGTGCAGGGCTATTCGCCGACAGCCGCCGGCGCGGCGCTGGTGCCGACGACCGTGCTGGTGTTCCTCCTGTCGCAGCAGGCCGGCGCACTCCTCGAGCGCTGCGGCGCCGCGCTGCTCCTGGGAATCGGTCCCGCCGTGGTCGCGGCCGGCTTCGCGCTGTTCGCGCGGCCATCCATCGGCGGATCCTACTGGGGCACGTTCTTTCCGGCGGCCGCCGTGTTAGGCATCGGACTCGGCCTAACTGTCGCGCCGTTGACCACGAGCGTCATGAATGCCGTACCCGCCGGGAACGTCGGCGTCGCCTCGGGCGTCAACAACGCCGTCGCACGCTCCGCCGGTGTCCTGGGACTCGCCCTCATGGCGGTGATCGCCGGCCGCGTATTCGGACCCGCCCTGGACCAGCGCGTTGCGACCCTGCACCTCCCTCCCTCCGCCGTACACGACCTCGCGCGCCAACACATCGACCTCGCCGCCGCGACGGTCCCGCACGGCCTCGATCCCCACCAATCACGACTCGTCCAACACGCCATCGGCACCTCGTTCGTCGACAGCTTCAAGATCGTCATGCTCGCCGGCGCAGCGCTCGCCCTCGCAAGCGGCATCGTCGGTTGGCTTTCTGTCTCCCACGCCAACGCAGCCCGTCGGCGCAAACGATGACTGGTGAACCGCAGCTACGCTCATGAAGAGCGGACAAAGCACGGACACGGCGGACAGAGTAACAAGAAAAAGACTTTTGTTATTGTCTTGCCGTGTCCGTTGTGTCCGCGCTTTGTCCGTGTCTCTATGAGCGTAGATGCTTCCGTTGAGCCGTCCACCGGCAACCGATTTGACCGACTGATTCAAGTGCCGTAAAGCGCGCGGTCTGCCGAGGCAAAGCGGGCATCTACGCTCATGAAGAGCGGGCAAAGCACGGACACGACGGATAGAGCACCAAGAAAAGTTTTTTGGTTCTTGTCCCGCCCTGTCCGTCTGTGGTCCGCCTTCTGTCCGCCTGTCGCTGTTCTTTCTCCGGCTCTGTCCGCCTGTTCAGCCTTCTGTCCGCCTGTACAGCGCCACGAACTTCGCCAGCTCGCCCGACTCGAGATCCGACACGACCCAGTAGTCGACGTTGTTCGACCGCCAGTGCAGCATGTGATAGCCGCGCGCACTCGCGGTCGCCTCGTCCTCGTTAGGCCCCTGCTCCGGCCACGAGTACACGTTGATCAGGTGCTGTCGCCGCCCGTACACCACCGCGGCGACGACGCGGCCATCGACGTAGTCGAGCCGGCCGCCGACTAACGGAAAGCCGGCCGAATCGAGGGTCGGCACGGCCGGCGACAGGTCGAGCCGGCCGTTGAACCACGGTTTCACATTGTGTTCGCTGGTCGATTGCACATCGGTCAGATGGCCGGGCATGAGCGACCGGATGTGGCTCGCCAGCACCTCATCGGCCACCATCTGCGCCGTGCCGCCGGCGCCGCGCAGCACCGCGTACGTTAGGCCGCTGCTCGACAGCGCGATCAGCACGCCCGCCGCCACCAGCGGCCACCAGCGGCGCGACCGGGCGGCCGGTGAGGACAGCCCCGCCGCCGGCTCGGCGCGCTCGCCGGCGATCGCGCTCGCGATGCGCGCCTTCAACACGTCGGGCGCTCGATAGTGCACCAGATGCTCCTGCGCGAGAGAGGACGCGCGCTCGAGCGCCGCAAGCTCGCGCGAGCACTCGGCGCAGCCGGCCAGGTGCTCGCGCACCGCCGCCCGCTCGCCCTCGGGCAGCGCGGCGTCCAGATACGCATCGAGGAGGGCCCGGCACTCAGCGCATTGCATCAGCTTGCCTCCTTGCCCGTCAGGCCTAACTTCTCCGCCAGCCGGCGCCGGCCGCGCGACAGCCGCGACATCACCGTCCCCGCCGGCACGCCGACGACGTCGCCGATCTCGGCGTACGACAGACCCTGCACTTCCCGCAGCACCAGCACCTCGCGAAACTCCACCGGCATCTCGGCGAGCGCCTGCGTGACTAACGCACGATCGGACTGGGCGATCGCTGCCGCGTCCGTGCGATCCGTGTCGCGCACGATCGCGAGGTGCTGTTCGCCGAACGGAACGGTGGCCCGGTCCACCGCCCGCCCCGCGCGCAGCGTGTGACAGCAGTTGCGCACGATCGACAGAAACCAGGCGCGCGCGTTGTCGCCGCGAAAGCCGGCAAAGTGCCGGAACGCTCGCAAGGCCGCATCCTGGACGGCGTCCTGCGCGTCGTGGTCGTCGCCTAACAAGTGGCGGGCGAGCGTGTACGCGTCGTCCAGATGCGGCAGGATGCGCGCTTCGAAACCGTCGGCGGTCCGTTGGGCCATTGCTCCGGTGCGACCCTCCGCTAGTGGACCACGATCGTGCCCTGCATCATGGGATGCAGCGAGCAGAAGTACTTGTAGGTGCCCGGCCGGTCGAGCGTCGCGCTGAAGCGCTGCCCCGTATCCAGCACCGGCGACTGCTTGAACCGCCGCTCGACGTTCACGATGAGATGCGGGACGTCATCGTTGTTGATCCAGGTGACCGTCGTGCCGCGCGCCACCGTGAGGATGGCCGGCGAGAACTGGAAGTTGTCGATGCCGATCTGGTCGGGCCCGAGCACGAGCGCGCGCCGCGCCGCGGGCCGCTGCGCCGCATCCTGCGCCGCCGCGTCGAACGCCGGCGGCTTCCCCGACAGCGTCGCGTCCACGATCGCTAGATGCGACCGGCCCGGAACGAACGTCACATCCGCGATGCCCAACACGCTCGTTAGGCGACCGGCGTCGACCGTCATCGGGCCGGGCGCCGGCGCGGTGCCGGGCGCCGGCTGCGGGAACGCCGTCGACATCGCCGTGTGGAACGCCATGTTGCCTTCGACCTTTTGCACGATCTGGTGAATGTGGCCGTTGAGCACCGTCACCGAGCCGAATCGCTTGACGAGCCCGAGCGCCTGCTCCGAATCGTCGGTGCCCCATCCCCACTGCGGATACACCGTCCACAACGGAATATGCGCAAACACGACGATCGGTGTGCTGCTCGACAGCCCGGACACGTCCTTCTTGAGCCACGCCAACTGCTCCGCGCCGAGCGTTCCTAAACCGCCCGCTTTGAGATTCAGGACGTTGACCAGCCCGATGAAGTGGACGCCCGTATGATCGAAGCTGTACCATCCACCGCCCTTCGTCCCCTTGCCATAGCGCGCGAGATACGACGCGCCGTTGTCGGTGGCGACATCGTGTTCGCCAGGCACGTAAAATACGCGGTCGCTTTTGAGGCCGCTCAGGACCTGGTGCGCCGTGTCGAATTCGTCGGGTTTGGCGAGTTGCGTGATGTCGCCCGTGTGCAGGACCAGCGCCGGCGTTTGCGGCAGCGCGTTGACCCGCGCGACGGCCTGCTGCAGCGTTGCCGTGACATCCTTGTTCGCTTGCTTGCTGAACCCGATGTGACTGTCGCTGATCTGCGCGAAGAAAATGCTCGCGCGCTCGGCGTCCGTTAGGAAGGGGATGCGGCTGGCGAGGAAGGACTTGGGAACGCCCCCGGCCATGGCCCAGACGGTCGCCGTGCCCGCCCAGGCCATGCAGCGCAGGAAGCCGCGTCGATCGATGCCATCGTCTGTCTCCGATGTGGTGATGTAGTTGCC
Source organism: Gemmatimonadaceae bacterium (assembly GCA_036273715.1). Lineage (NCBI taxonomy): Bacteria > Pseudomonadati > Gemmatimonadota > Gemmatimonadia > Gemmatimonadales > Gemmatimonadaceae > Gemmatimonadaceae bacterium. Next base: position 35,521 of record DASUHB010000067.1, on the reverse strand, counting down.
GCCCGTCAGGCGATCCTGCACGTCGCGATCGTGTTCATGACTCATCGGCCCGTCTCCGGTAGAAAGCATGGAGGTCGTTGTCCTCCATCCAGACCGGAGCACTGAGCCGTTTATTCCCGACTTGCCGAGCTCGGTTATACGACAAGAAGTCAGGGGAACGTCTGTTCCTACTATAGTATTACGGCGATGATGGCCCGCGCCACCGCCCAATGCGATCGCCTAACCCGCCTTACCGTTGTCGGCGCCGATGTCCATGAAGGCCACCTCGCCCGTGCCGATGAGACGCGACGGTGCGCTCATGATCGGCTCGATGAGTTGCTCGACCACGGGTCCGATCGCCTCTCGGGCCGCATGCATGTCTTCCGCCTTCTCCCACAACGTCACCGTGACGTAGCGACCGTTGCCGATGTGGGTGACGACGGTGCCGCGATAGCCGGGCTGCGCACTGTGTGCGTCCTGGAACGCCTTGAACTCCGGCCGATCGCCGAGCGCCGTGTGTGAAGGATAGGTCGTTTCGCGAACGACAGCGTACATGCAACGCCTCCTAACGCATCGCGCCCACCGCGGTCCATCCACGGCGGGCCGGGTGACATCGGCGAGCAATACGCATGCCTCACGTCTCACGATCGGCACGCGACTGGTCAAGGTGGGCTCGGCCATAGACGAATGGCGCCTCAACGCCCCGAAGGCGTGCCGGGTCGCGGTCCCTCCCTCTTCCTACGATACGCATCGTGTATATATTCTCTACACATCCTATGTATCAATCCTGAGGTATCCATGGCCGCTCGCAAGAAGCGTGGAACGACACCGGGAGCTGGACGCGCTCGCACGAAGCGATACCCCGCCACGCCCGCGGCCGAAACGGCACGCGTCCCGGAGACCGCAGTCATGGTGCGCCGTAAGAATTTCGACCTCGATCAGCACCGTCTCGATCAGTTGCGCATCGCGCTCGGCGCGAAAACCGAACGCGACGCAATCGCAAGTGCGATGGACATCGCCTTGGACGTGTTGGCCCTCGAGCGCGAGGTGCGAGCCGGCGCTGACGCAATGTTCGGCCGCGGCGGCTTTCAGTACGTGTTCGACGAGCCCAACGCGCTCGACTTCTCCGGCTTCCATATCGGCCGCGAGCGCGCCCGGCGACGCTGAGCATCGGGGCTCCATTCCGCTGACCAAGCCTACGCGCCACAGGTGTACCTTCTCGACACCAACCTGTACATCCGGGCGTTGAACGAGCCCGCGTTCGGACTGGCGCTCGCTGACTTTCAGCAGCGACAACTCAAGTCGCTGTGGCTGAGCGCCATCGTCGTGTACGAGGTGACAGTCGGTGCACGCGGCGCCGAGCACGCCGCTGCCTGGGAACGTTGGCTCGTGCGACCGTTTCGAACGCGAGAACGCGTGCTCGTGCCCGGCGAGTCGACGTGGCGCATCACCGCGGACGCGCGCCGGCGATTGCGGAGCGGAAAGCGATACGAGGCGAGCCTCGCCACCGCCTCGTTTCAGAACGATCTTTTGATCGCGGCAACCTGTCGCGAACGTGGCGCGACGCTCATCACGGCAAATGCGCGCGACTTCGAGATCATCAGGCGCGTCATGCCATTGCGCTTCGTCACCGCGCTTCCCGCGTAAGGCGAGCCCGGCGAGGGCTCGCGGCATAGCCGATGCCCGCCGCGATGATCGCCGCGATACCGCCGAGGATGAGCGGCGCGCGTCCGCCTAACAGGTCGGCCAACCACCCGAGCAGCGGACCGCCCACGGCCGTCGGCCCGATGATCAGCACGGCCTGCAACGCCAACACCCGTCCGTGCATGTCCTGGCGCGATTCGACCTGTACGATGGTCGTCGTCGCCGTCATGTAGGCGATGCTCGCCATGCCTACGGCGAAGATCAACACCAACGCCAGCGCGACGGACGACGTCGCCGCCAACGCCAGGATCGTCACGCCTAACGCAGCGGCGCCCACCACGAGGTCCCTCAGGCGTACGAATCCGCGATGCGCGATGAACAGCGAGCAGACCACGGCACCGACGCTGAACACCGAGTAGAGTAGCGTGTAGGTCTCATCCGACCCGTGCAGCACGCGCGTCACGAAGATCGGCAGCGTGACGCTGAAGTTGTACGAGAGCGTGCCGATCACGGCGAGCATCGCGAAGCTGATCCACAAAATCGGCGTGTCGAACACGTAGCGCAGACCCTCGCGGACGGCGCCCTTCCCGACCCGCCCGCGCGGCGTGCGGTACAACTCGTCTTCTCGCATCTTCACTAGACACACGAGCACCGCAATGTACGACGCCGCATCCACGGTGAAGCACCAGCCGTAGCCCATCGTCACGATCAGCAGGCCGGCCAGCGCCGGCCCGAAGATCCGCGACCCGTTGACGACGGTGCTGTAGAGCACGACCGCGTTAGGCAGGTCCTCCGGCCGGACCATCTCGCTCACGAACGACCGGCGCAGCGGATTGTCGAGCGAGAGAAACGTGCCGCCCGCCAGCGCCAACGCATACAGGCCGAGCACCGGCGGATGCGGCATGAATGCCAGGATCGCGAGGCTCGTCGATTGCGCCATCTCGAGGCTCTGCGTCACCAATAGCATTCGCCGCTTGTCCACGCGATCGGCAATCGCGCCGCCCCACGCCGAGAGGAACAGCATCGGCCCGTACTGGCAGGCGGCGAGCAACCCGACGTCGAGTCCGCTGCGCGTGAGGTGCAGGATGAGCAGCGTGAGGGCGATGTTGGTCAGCCAGTTCCCCGTGTTGGAGATCATCTGGCCGATGAAGTACAGGCGGAAGTTCCGATTGCGCAGCGAGAGGAAGGTCGTGCGCGCCAGCTCGCCGGCGCGCCCAACGATGGTCGGCGTTTCGAGATCCGGGATCGGGTCGCTCATCCGCGGCGCGCGCCTCGCGCGGCGATCGTCGAATCGTCAGCCGCCGCGAGTCGCTCCAGCAGCGTGATCGCCCGTTCGAGCGCCGGCCGGTGCGAGGCGCCGAGCTCGGCGTCGATGATCTCGGTGAGCCATGCATGCCGGGAGTCGGCGGCCGACGCGAACAGGCGATGCCCGGCGCGCGTGACAGAAATGACGCGCTTGCGCGCATCGGAAGGATCCTCTCGCGTTTGCACGAGCCCGGCGCGCACGAGCGCCGCGACGTGTTGGGCAATGGCTTGCTGGCTCACGTGCTCGGCAGTCGCGAGCGCGGAGGCGGTGGCGGGGCCGCCATCACGCAGCCGCTTGAGGATGGCGAGATGGGAGATCGGCAGCTGCTTGGCGCGGTCCGGACGGGTCTCGCGGAGACGGTCCCGCAGGCGCTTGATGACGACGGCGAGGCGAACGGCCATCGGATCGGAAGGGCGGGACGCCGGCATGCCGCAATATATCTGACTGCACAAGTCTCTTGTACAAGTTCCTTGTCTATTTGGCGCGCGCGGCGCAGCCTCCGCCGCGCTGCACACCGCCCCTCTTGCCGCGCTGCGCGGGCCGCGACAGCTTGCAACGACGCCGTTCCGATCCCTCGCCGCGAGTGACCATGGGACTCTTCGACCGACTGCGCCGCGACGCCCGCTTTGCCCTGCGAGGGTTCCACCGCACGCCGGGGTTCTTCGCCACCACCGTCGCAATCCTCGGACTCGGCATCGGCATGTCCGTCGCCATGTTCACGGTGTTCCGGACGGTGCTCATTCAGCGCCTGCCGGTGGAGCGACAGGACCGCGCGGTGGTCTTGTGGACGTACGGCAGCGACCCCAACACCGATCTGACGACGGGCACCAAGGACCTGTCCGTGGTCCGCGCCGGCTCGCGCACCATGCGCGACATCGCGGGCGTCGCCCACTGGCCGGCGTCGCCGACGCCGCTCCGCGACGGCGGCACGCTGATCGACCTCAATCGCGGCATGGTCACCGGCAACTTCTTTGCCGTGTTAGGCGTTAGGCCGGCGCTCGGCCGCCTGCTCGATATGGGTGATGACGAGCCGCCCGCCGGGCCGGATTCGACGCGCACGGAGCCGCTCGTGTTGAGCTGGCGCGCGTGGCACCAGGCGTTCGGCGGCGACGCGGCAGTGTTAGGCAAGCGGCTCGTCGACCCGTATGCCAACATCACCTACCGCATCATCGGCATCGCGCCGGCCGGCTTCGACTACCCGGCGAACGTCGACTACTGGATACCGATGTGGAGCGGCTGGCAATCCACCGTCTCCGCGTTCGCCGTCGGCCGCCTGCGACCCGGCGCATCCGTCGCCGACGCGGCCACCGAATATCTGGGCATCGAGCGGCGCCTCGAGCCGCAGCTCGCGTTCGCCGGCGCGCACGCCGCCACCTTCGCCGATACCGTGTTGGGCGACGTCAGGCCGGCGCTGCTGCTCCTCACCAGCGGCGTCGCGCTGCTGCTCGTCATCGCCTGCCTCAACGTCGGCAATCTCATGCTGCTCCGGGCATCGTCGCGCAGCCACGAGCTCGACGTCCGCCGCGCGCTCGGCGCCGCCCCGGCCGACGTCATTCGCCAACTGGTGGTCGAGGCCGTGCTCATCGCCGCTGCCGGCGGCGCGGCCGGGCTTGCCGTGGCGGCGTTTCTGCTCGCAGCGTTAGGACGGTTCGCCCCGCCCGACTTGCCCCGCCTCGATGAGATCCAGCTCGCGCCCACACCGATCCTCGTCGCCGCCATCGTGTCTGCGCTGGCGGTGCTGCTGTTCGGCGTCGCGCCCGCGCTCCTGGCGGCGCGCGGCACCGCGGCGTCCCTGCGCGCCGATGCGCGCTCCGGCCGCGAAACGCGCCGCCGCCGCGTGGCCCGCCAGACGCTGGTCGCATTCCAGCTCGCGCTCGCCACGGTCATGTTAGGCGGCGCCGCATTGCTCGCGCGCAGTCTCGAGCGGCTCGAGCGCCAGGACACCGGCTTCGTGAGCGCGCACCTGTCGATACTGGACTACGCCTTCAACGCCGCCAGGTTCGGCGACATGACGCAGTTCACGGCCGAGGGCGACGCCGTCGTGCGCCGGATTCGCGAGATTCCGGGTGTCACTGCCGCGACACCGATCATCGCGCCGCCGATGCTCGGCAACGGCATCTGGCAAGTCCGGTTTCAGACCGACGATCCGTCGATGACCGACACCGCGCGGTTCCCCGCCGTTCCGACCGAAATGGGCGGCGCCGAATTCTTCAAGACGTTCGGGGTGCACATCGACCATGGCCGCGCATTCACGGAGGATGATCGCGCCACGTCGGCGCTCGTCGCCATCGTCAACGAGTCCGCCGCCCGCAAGTTGTGGCCCGGGCAGAATCCGATCGGCAGACGCCTCCGCGTTCCCGGCAAGGGCGGCATCGTCGGCGAAGACGGGTGGCGCACGGTAGTGGGCGTGGCGCGCGATACGCATCTGCGTACGCTGCGCGAGGCGTCGCCGATGGTATACCTGCCGTCGTTGCAATCGTACTGGCAAGGCTACGTCGCGATCCGCAGCAGCGTTCCGTTAGGCTCGCTGCTCCCGGCGCTGCGCAGCACCGTACGCGACGTGGATCCTTCGCTCGCGCTCAATGCCCCGCGCACGATGGATGAGATTCTCGACCGGCCGCTCGCCCAGCCGCGCGTCGACACGCTCCTCATGTCCGGCTTCAGCCTGGTCGCCCTGCTGCTGGCGGCCATCGGCCTCTTCGGCGTGATGACCTCGATGGTCCGCGACCAGACACGCGAGTTGGGCATCCGCATCGCGCTCGGCGCCACGCCGGAACGCGTGCGACGCGACGTGATCACCCGTGCGTCGATCATTGCCGCGCTCGGCCTCGGCGCGGGCCTAACGGTAACGCTCCTCAGCGCCAAGCTCATCACCGCGCTGCTCTTCCAGATCTCGGCGAGCGACCCGCTGTCGTTAGGCGCCGCCTGCGCGGTCCTGTGCATCGTGGCCATGGCCGCGGCGTATCTGCCGGCGCACCGCGCCACATCGATCGACCCGGCGCAGGCGCTTCGCTCGGACTGACCGCTCGCCGGCCCGCCGGTGTCGTGTCAGAAGAGGGTGCGCGCAAAGAGATCCAGCAGCGTGCGCCAGTGGTGTTCCGTCTCCACCGGATCGTGCACCGGGGTGTCGGACGGCACCCAACCGTGGCGCGCGTTGTACGTCTCGACGGTGTGCCGGACGCCGGCCCGAGTGAGCGCGTCATCGAGCCGCTGCTTCTGCGCATCATCGAAGTTCCGATCCTCGATCGCGCCGGCCACGTAGATCCACGCCCGCATTCGCGGCGCGAGCAGATGCGGACTGTCGGGCGCATCCGTCGCCAGGCTCGAGCCGTGATACGACGCGGCAGCGGCGAATCGCTCCGGATACGTACCGGCCGCCGACAACGCCAGCCGCCCACCCATGCAGTAGCCCGTGACCCCGAACGCCGAGCCGCGCACATGCGGCTCGCCCTCCAGGTGCGTCAGGAATGCGTTCGTGTCGCGCATCACGTTCGCGATGCTCGCCGATGGCAGTGCGCGAGTCATCAGATCGTTGCGTTGGGCCGGGTCGGTGAACGCTTTCTTCGCATCGTAACTGGTCGGGCCGATGCGGTAGAAGAGGTCCGGCATCGCGACGTAGTAGCCGGCGGACGCAAGACGCTCCGCCATCTCGAAGAGCGCAGGCCGGATCCCGATGCCATCCATGAACAGGATTGCGCCCGGCCACGGGCCGTCGCCGGCGGGCGTGAACACGTGCGTTGGGCAGGAGCCGTCCTGCGTGATGATCTGTACGGTCGAGTGCGGCATGGTCCCCGGAGTCGTGACGGTGCCACCGTCGCGCGCGGCGGCGACGGAGTGTGCCGGAGATGATACGCCCGTGGCGTCAGGGCTGTCGATAGTGGTACAGCGACCCGATCGGAACCGCGCGATAGAACTGCTGGGATTGACCGTCTAACTTGAGCACGCCCTCCCAGACCAGTGTGCTGTTCTTGTCGATCTCCGTAATCGTCGCCGCCGTGCTCCACCCGATGAGCACGCCGCCGTTCTTCAACGGGCTCACCGAACCCATGAAGGTCGTGTAGAGGCCCCCGTCGGGGTGCAGGTACTGCCGCGTGAGGCGGGCAAGGCCGTGCGCCGTGTCGATGGCGTATTCCACCATGCGACTCTGCGGCGGCGAATGGCTGGTCCCGTTGTCGTAGACCAGCACGGTGCCGGGAGACGAGACGCGCACCGAGTGCTGGCCGCCGGTGCCGCCCAACGCGTCGCCGGAGAGCGCGAGCGTCGACTGGGCGCCGCCCAACTGCCAGAGCACGTGCCCCGTCGTTGCGTCGATCGCCGTGAGCGCGCCGAAATTGCGCCAGCTCACGATCATGGTGTTGTCCCCGTCGAAGTCGAAGGCATTGGGATGGTCGAAGTCGCCCAACCCGCATAACGGCGGCGAGATCCAGTCGGCGATCGTGAAACGGCTGGTCGCGTCGAAGATCGTGCGGACGCCGCCGGCACCGGCCCGCACGATCCGGTGCACCGCCGTCGGTTGGGCGGACGTTCCGCAATGCGCGGTCATGTCCATCGGGACGATGTCGTACACGGAGAAGTACGCGACCGTATCGCCGCCCTCCACGCGCAAGCGGAATTCATGTTGATCGGTATAGGAACTGGCCGGCGCCGCCCAGGTGTGTTGGGCGACGCCGTCGAGGCCGAATGAGACCCAGGCGCCCGGAACGGGCTGCCATCCGAACGTCGTGCCCTGGAAGGCCGTGAATACGCCGGTGGACTGCATCTCGAAATCGCCGTCGCTCGACGGCCGAGCCATCACGCGATACCACACCAGCGTGCCCGTGCTGTCGAAAATCACTTCGTACTTCGTGCTGTCGACGGCGAGCTCCGTGGCGATGTACGGCACAGTCGGCGCCTTACCGGCGGTCGTCACGATCTGCGCGCTGCGGATCGTTGCCGGCAGCGAGTCGGCCACGAGCGTTAGGCTCTGCCCGGAGCGCGCTCCGCCCGCGCCCACCGCCTGCACGTGCCACTTGTACGAAACGCCAGGGTGAAGTCCACCGAGCACCAGGTGCGCGGTGTCATTCACCACGCGAACGTAGTCCGTTGTCACGCGCAAACCGCCGGACGCACTCGCTGCCACGACGCGCGCGGAATCGGCGCCCTGCGTGCCGACGGCGATGATAATCGCAGGGCCCGCACTATCGGGCTCACTGACAGCGGGAGTTCCGATCTCGGGCGCCACACCGGCGCCAGTCGGCGAATTATTGTCTGAGCATCCCGCTGCGAACGCCGCTATCACGGCAAGAACAAGGATGCTGTTGGCACGGATGGGCGTTGCCATACGCCGCATCCGGCACGACACGCTTGATGACACAGTGCACCATCGCGACTGGAGAAGCCGCGGCACGCGTATGCAAGATGTGCGGCACAAGCGCGCTGAACCGTCGGGGATTTTTGCGGCGCCCGTGGAAACGGCGAAAGGTGTGTGGCGTCAGCTCGACTGTGTGCGTGCTGGACCCGTCTCGATGGGCGTGTCCGCGCGGCCGCCCCACTCGCTCCAACTTCCATCGTACACCGATACATTTGATGCGCCGAGCAGGTCGAGGGCGAGCACGAGACAGCAGGCGGTGACGCCGGATCCGCAGCTGGCGACGATCGGGCGCTCGAGGTCCACGCCGGCGGCGTCGAACATCGCCCGCAACTCGTCGCGCGGCCGTACCGTTCCGTTAGGCATCACGAGATGGGTGTACGGCAGGCTGCGGCTTCCCGGAATGTGTCCGCCGCGCAACCCCGGCCGCGGCTCCTGCTGCTCGGCGGCAAAGCGGCCGCTCGATCTGGCGTCGATCATCTGCTCGCGCCGCGTGTCAACGTTGGCGAGCATGGCCGAGAGATCGCGCACGCGCGATGCATCGAGATGCGCCGTGAACGTACCGGGCGCCGGCGTGACCACGCCCGACTCCACCGGAAGTCCGGCGGCACGCCATGCGCCGAACCCGCCGTCGAGCACCGCGGTTGCACGGTGGCCGAACGCGCGAAACATCCACCACACCCGCGGCGCGCTCAGATTCACACCCGATCCATCGTACACCACGATTTCGTCGCTGTCCGATACGCCGAGGGCGCTCATGCGCGCCGCAAACTCGTCGGATGTCGGCAGCATGTGCGGGAGCGATGTCGACTGGTCGCTCGAGGCGTCGAGGTCGAAGAACACCGCGCCGGGGATGTGCGCGGTTTCATATTCTGTTCGAGCATCGCGCTCCGCGCTCGGCAAATACCACGACGCATCCACGACGCGCACCCCCGGCCTCGCAATGCGCTGCGCGAGCCACGCGACGGTGACGAGCGACGGAAACCTGTGTAGTTCGCTGGGCATGCCGTATTGTATCGTCTGCGACGCGCCTGCGACATTGCGCCTGCGGGTCGGGAGTCCTACTGTTTGCGAAGGGTCCGGGCGCATCGGCCTCGACGTGACCGTCAGCGGCCTCGATGTTCGCCTCACCTCCGCACGTTAGGCAATGTCTCGCGCGTTCGGCATCGATGTCCTGCACATGTTGGAAGAGATGTGCAACTCCGGGATGACCGTTTCCCGCCGCCGTCGCGGCGCGAGGCAGCGCGGCGTGCGAGTGATCGGCGGAGCAGCCGCTGCACTGCTCTCGTGTTCCGTAGTCGCCGCGCAAGGCGGCGCGCACCGCCGCGCACATCCACTCGGTTCCGTCGACTTCCCGATCAGCTGCTCGACACCTGCCCAACGGGAGTTCAACATCGCCGTTGCACTGCTGCACAACATGACGTATGTGGAGGCCCGGCAGGCCTTTCGTCGCGTGGCCCTGATCGACAACCGTTGCGCCATGGCGCATTGGGGAATCGCGATGACGCTGTTCCAACCGCTCTGGCCAACGCGTCCGCAAGCGGCCGAGCTGCAGCGAGGCTGGGACGAAGTCCAGCGGGCCGACTCGCTCCAGCCCGCCACGGAGCGCGAGCGCTCGTTCGTCCGATCGGCGGCCGCGTTTTTCGCCGACCCGTCATCGCCTAACTACTGGGATCGGATCGCGCACTGGGAAGCCGCGGCGCACGAGACGTTCGTCGCGTATCCGGAAGACCCGGACGCAGCAGCGTTCTATGCACTGGCGCTGCTGGCAGCTGCGCCGGCGAATCCATCGTCGCGCACGAACGCCGACAGCGCCGCTGCCATTCTCCTGCGCGTGTACGCCCGCAATCCCGATCATCCTGGCGCGATGCACTACCTGATTCATGCTAACGACACGCCGGGCCGGGAACACGAGTCGCTCGACATCACCGCGAAATACGCCGCGATCGCTCCCGACAATGCCCATGCACTTCATATGCCGACGCACATCTATACGCGACTCGGCGATTGGGACCGTGTCATTGCGGGAAACCTGCGCGCCAAAGCGGCTGCGCGGCGACAGTCCGCCGGTGAGCACGGCGAGTTCATCTCGGACGAGTATCCGCACGCCGTCGAATATCTCGTCTATGCCTATCTGCAAGAGGGCGCCGACGAGTCGGCCGCGCGCGAGGTTCGACACCTTCGTGCGACTGTGCACACGGAGCCGACATTCAAGACGGCGTTTCACCTCGCATCGACACAAGCTCGCTATGCGCTCGAGCGGCGCGATTGGCAGGCCGCCGCGTCCATTGCTCCCAGGCACCCGGCGATTGTGGCGTGGGATCGCTTCGCCTGGCCGGAGGCCGTCTCGCGCTTCGCACGCGGGTTAGGCGAAGCGCACATCGGCCGGCTCGACTCGGCGCGCGCCGCCGTCGCACGGCTCGCGCAGCTCGAGGACGCGACGTCCCGCAGCGGCGAGGATTTGTTCGCCCGAAATATCCGGCTCCTGCGCCTGGAGTTGAGCGCTTGGATTTCGCACGCCGAGGGACAGGAAGACAGCAGCGTGACCTTGATGCAAGCAGCGGCAGCGCTCGAGGCGTCGACTCCGAAGCACGCCGTGACGCCGGGCCCGACACTGCCCGCGTCCGAATTGCTCGGAGATCTGTTCATGGAGGAGCAGCGGCCGGCAGACGCCCTTGGAGCGTATCGCCTGTCGCTCGAGTCGTACCCACGGCGATTCAACAGCCTGTTAGGCGAAGCGCGGGCAGCGCGGGCCGGTGGCGACGGCGCAGCCGCGGCCGCCGCGTATCGCACGCTCCTGGAGGTTGCGCGTCGAGGAACCCGCCGCGATGCGCTTCGTGAGGCCACCCAATTCTTGACCACACGATCGAGCCGCTCCTCCCATCCCCGGGCTCGCGCTCGTTAGTGCCCGGTGGTACACTGCGCTGCAGTGGTCGTATGGTACTGCGCGCGAGGTGCGCGGGCGACATTGCGCCGGCGTATCGGGCGCTCTAGTCTTGGCGAAGCATGGTCGCCGCCTCGAGCGGCGTGGCCGATTCGAACGCGCAGGTCGCCCGAACGACCGTCCGGACTCACCCCAACACGTTAGGCGATGAAGCGCGCATTCGGCATCGATATTCCTCAAACGCTGGAAGAGTTGTCCAGCGCCCAGCGCATGGCGCTGTTGATCTACGACATGCAGGTCGGCATCACGCGCCAGGTGCAGGACGCCGACGTGATCGTCGGGAAGGTGCGGCAGGTGCTCGACGCGGCGCGTGCGGCATCGATCCGCACGTTCTTCACGAGGCACATGTCGCTGCCCAAGGCGCTCATGGGGGCGTTCCAATATCGCATGGCGATGGCATGGCAACGCGTCGATGATCCCGACAGAGTGACGCCATGGTTTCTACGCGGCGCGTCCGGTTTCGGCATCGTGCCGGAACTCGAGCCGACGGCCGATGAGGCGATCTTCGACAAGATCACCATGTCGGCGTTCGAGGGCACGCCGCTCACGATCGCGCTGCGCGATTGCGGGAGCACCGCGCTTGCGATCGCGGGCATCGCCATGGAGGTCGGTATCGAACCCACGGCGCGTCACGCCGCCGATCTCGGCTTCGTGCCCGTGATCATCACCGACGCCTGCGGCGCCGGAAACAAGGCGGCAGCGCAGCGTTCACTGGACAGCCTGACCTTCGCCGGAGACGCAATCATGACGACCACGGCAGAGTTCTGCCGGGTCCTCGGCTGACCATTTGGTCTCACGCGTGGCGGCCCTTGCAAGAGGAGCCACAACACCATCCTCGAAACTCTTCACGGTTCTTCGCCGGTGCGCTCACCGTTAGTCCTCGTCGCGATGTTGCTCTCGAGCTCTGTCGCTGCGCAATCCTCCCCGCACATGCCGGCTGAGGAGGAGCGCCTGCGTACGGACTGGGCCGACATGCAGCGATACCGAGACGACGACGCTCGGCTCGGCCCTCCGGCGCCTGGCGAGCAGCGCATCGTCTTCATGGGCAACTCGATCACCGAACAGTGGGACGTGCTGGACAGCGCGTTCTTCGCCGGGCGGCAATACATCAATCGCGGCATCAGCGGGCAAACGACGCCGCAGATGCTCGTGCGATTTCGGCAGGACGTGATCGACCTGCGCCCTGCGGTCGTCGTCATCCTCGGCGGCGTCAACGACATCGCCGAAAACACCGGGCCGGCGACGTTAGGCGCGATCTTCGGGAACATCGTATCGATGGCCGAGCTGGCGAGGGCGAACGGCATCACGGTCGTATTGAGCTCCGTGCTGCCGGCATCGTCGTTTCGCTGGCGGCCCGCCCTCGAGCCCGCGCCGAAGATCGTCGCGCTCAACAGGATGATCCGGCAGTACGCCGTCGATCACCACATCGTGTTCGTCGACTACTATACCGCGATGGTGGACGGGCATGGCGGCCTGCAGCCCGAGCTCACGAAGGATGGCGTCCATCCGACGCTGGCCGGTTATCGGGTGATGGAGCCGCTCGTGCAGAGCGCGATCGAGCAGGCGCTTGCGTCGCCGACGCATGTCGGCCGGTAACGCCGGCGTGCGCGCCTAACGCACCTCAGCGGCCGAACACCGCCAGCGCGGCTTGCATGCGCGCGAACCGTTTCGCGTCCGAGGGGACGCGCCGCGAACCGCTTGGCCACGCGTTGTCGGCGAAAAGGCAGTCGCCGTCGGTCGTGAAGACGAGGGTCTCCTGGCTGTCGCTATCCGACAAGTCGAGCGCGACGTCCACGAATCCGCCGCGTGCCCGCGCTGCAGCGGAGCCGGTGTCCCAGCGAGCGAGGTACGGCCGGAAGATCGCGATCGGATGCGGCTTGCCGTCGCGTGGCAGCGCGAGGAGGACCGGCGCCAGGAGCTCATCCATGGCATAGTCGGCCACGGCCCATGCCGTGTCGGCCGGGATCGCCACGGACGTATCGCGCTGGCCCTGCCTAACGAGCAGCAGCGAGTCGCGGCGCACGTTGACGGCTTGCCGCGCCAGGCCATTCCTGTCCGACCAGGTTGCGCCATAGCCGGTGACGCGCGAGGTGTCCAGGTCCACGGATGCAATGCCGACCATCCCATCGTTGCGCGTCAACGATGCCGTAATCTCGTTTCGATGGCGCGCCGTGGTATGGAGCAGGATGATCGTCTTGTTCTGCATGGCAAAGGTGATCGACGTGTCGGTGCCGGGCAGCGGGTCGAGGAGGAAGCGTGTGAGCGCCGAGTTGGACACCGAGGACACTTCACTGGATTCGAGTCCCGCGGGCACCGTGTCGGCCGCATCCGGCGCAACACCGTGGCCTGTGAGGTGCATGTCCCATCGCCGCGCGAGCAAGCGGCCGGATTGCGCGTCGAACAGGTATCGCTCGCTGTCGGGGCCGGTGAGATCCACCCAGGCCACCTTACCCGTCGCGGTGTTCGCAACGAAGCCGTAGCGATACCGAATGGTGCCGTGCGCCTCGACATCGGCGACGTCGTGACTGCCTAACGTGTCGAGCATGCGCCGCACCCGGTAGCGTCGCACCGCCTCGTACAGGTCGGGCCCCGCCACATCGCGTCCGCTGGCGCGCACGGTATCGCTCCACGATGCGCCGGCGCGAAGCGCGGTCGGCGGCAGCTGTAACAGGAAATCGACCGCCTGTGACGCGCCGGGGGGCTGGCGATCGATCATGCGCACGTCTCCGTTAGGCGCGACGATGAACGTGTGGCGCTGCAGGCGCCGGCTGACATCGAGCAGCTGGTTGCGGACGGTCACCTCGGGCTGCGCCGCGGTGCCGCCCCAGACTTGCGATTCGACGCTCTCCTCGTGGCGCCCGGGCCCCACCGTATCGGAGCCGTGCAGCCAGTACATGCGATACGGATTGTCGATGTCGTAGCGGAGCGTGTCTGGACGGGGCGAGTATGCAGCAGCCTGCGTGCACGCGCGCGCAGGGCCGGCGAGGAGCATGGCGATCAGGCCAGGGATGAGCATCCAGCCGACTCGAGGTGCGTACGCGCGAACGGGCGTTCGGCAGATCGTCAGCAGCATTGTTATCGAACGCCTCAGGAGCGGAGCATGGCACTCTGGATGTTGCCCGGTAAGGCATAGTACACCGCGAGCAGCCCGATCACCACCAGCCCCGCGATCGGCGACACCAAGCCGACGACCGTCGCCAACGGATAGAGCGTTAGACCGACGAGGTTCCAGGCCGACAGCCGCCGGCGCGTCGACGGATGCGCCGTCATCGCAGCGCGCTGCAACAGCAAATAGGCGACGGCGATGGCCGAGAGCGTCGCGCCGTAGTACACGATGGTCGGCCGTGTCACGCCCAACTGTGCGAACACATACGTCGGAAAGGACAGGAAGCAGATGAGTGCAAGCAGCAACAGGTTCGCGATCAGCACTCCATGCGTCACCCGGTCGGCATAGTGCAGCAGCGCTCCGTGGTTCACCCACATGACGCCAACCGTCGCGAACGTCGCGGCATACACGAGGTATTGCGGCCAGATCTCGAGCAGCGCGCGTGCCTGCTCGCCCGCTGTCGACTGTGCGGACACTCGTGCGGGCAAATGCAGTTGGAGCACGAGCAGCGTGATGGCGATCGCGAATACACCGTCGCTGAACGACTCGAACCGTGCCTTACCGATCGTCGAAGAGGGATCGTTCATGACATGTCCTTGGGTCGGAGTTCTGCACGCGACGGCTGCGAACAATCACGTCGGCGACTTCGTGTGTTTCCGGCGACGGCCACCGAAATTTGACGACGCCCCCCGTTGCATTCATAGTGGTGAGAGAGCGCACTGAGCAGCGACGGCCCGCCACGCGATCCAGAGGAGGTTCGCATGAAGACGCATCGCATCACCGGCGGCGGGGGTGTGGAACTGCAGGTCCTGGAGACGGGCAATCCGAAAGGCCGCCCCATCGTATTTCTGCACGGCGCCTCGCAGTCGCTGCTCCAGTGGAACCGCCAGTTGGACTCGAGCCTAACGGAGCATCACCGGTTGGTCGCCATCGACCTGCGCGGTCACGGCCTGTCCGGCAAACCGCGCGACGGCTACGGCGACGCCAGCCTGTGGGCCGACGACGTCGCCGCCGTGATTCGCACACTGGCGCTCGACCATCCGGTGCTCTCGGGCTGGTCGTACGGGCCCCTCGTGTGCCTCGACTACGTCCGGCACTACGGCGAAGAGGGGATCGGCGGATTGCATTTCGTCGGCGCGCTGACCGAGTTAGGCACGGAGGCAGCCATGGCTCTCTTGACGCCCGGCTTTCTCGCCATTTTCCCGCAGCTGCTCGCCACGGACACGGAGGCAAGCATCGACGGACTTCGCGGGCTGCTCCAACTCTGCTTCGTCGAGCCGCCCACCGACGCGGAGCTCTTTCTCATGCTCGGGTACAACTTGAGCGTGCCGCCATACGTCAGACGCGGATTGTTCTCTCGCTCATTCAGCAACGGCGACGTGCTGGCCAAGCTCCGCAAGCCGGTCCTGATCACGCACGGCGGGAAGGATGCAATCGTGAAACCGGTCGCCGCGGAGCGCCACAAGCATG
Organism: Gemmatimonadaceae bacterium; assembly: GCA_036273715.1. NCBI lineage: Bacteria > Pseudomonadati > Gemmatimonadota > Gemmatimonadia > Gemmatimonadales > Gemmatimonadaceae > Gemmatimonadaceae bacterium. Next base: position 19,725 of record DASUHB010000067.1, on the reverse strand, counting down.
CGATCCCTCATGCGGAGGTGCAGCTCGTGCCCAACGCGGGCCACGCCGTCTTCTGGGACGACGCGCCGGCATTCAACGAGCGGCTGCACGCGTTCTGCGAGTCCACGTAAGGCGGGCACCAGCGGGCCAGACGGACACGACCCGACGGATCGACCCGCGGGCGTCACTCCACGCGCATTGCCGCCGTCGGATCCGCGCGCGACGCGCGAAGCGCGGGCACGACGGTCGCGAGCACCGTCGGGATCACGAGGCAGGTACCGGCGAGCAGCCACGCGGACGTGTCCACTGGGCTCACGCCGTAGAGAATGGACACCATGACGCGCGTGAGCGCGAGGCTCGCGCCGACGCCGATGACGACGCCGGCCGCGACGAGCACCATGCCCTCGCGCGTCACCAACCTCACCAACCCCCCCGGCGAGCTGCCGAGCGCAACGCGGATGCCTAACTCTCTGGTGCGTTGGGCGACGGCGTAGCTCAGCACGCCGTACAACCCGGCGATGGTCAGCGCGAGCGCGATCGCCGCGAACGCGCCGAGCATCAGCATGAAGAATCGTGGACCGCCGAGACTTTTCTCGATGACTTGCGGCATGGTCTCGATGTTCGAAACCGCGGCACCGGCATCCACGCCGCGAATCGCCCGCTCCACCGCCGACTCGACGTCAGTCGGATTGCCGCGGGTCCGGATCATCAGCGGAAACCGCGAGTCTCCGTTGCCGCCCTGCAAGTACGTCCAGTACATCTCCGGCGCCGCAGGGGCGAACGGGCCCACATTGCGGATGTCGCTCACCACGCCGACGATCGTCGCCAGACCGCTGTCGCTGTAGTAGAACCGGCGGCCCACCGGATCCTGACCGTGGAAGTCGCGCTTGGCCAGCGCTTCGTTGACGACCACCACCAGCGGCGTCGTCTTGCCGTCGTCATCGTTAGGCAACAGCAGCCGGCCGCTGCGCAGGCGCTGCTTCGTCACCGCGAAGAAGCCCGGCGTCACCGTGCGCTGCTCGACGAGCGGCCACCGGGTCTGGTCGTCGGCCGACATGCCCTCGTAACGGATGTTGCCGTTCCAGCCCCAGTTCACGTATGGGACCAGATTGATCGCTCCTACGGACTGCACGCCGGGTACCTGGCGCACGGCGTCGAGCACCGGATCGAGGAATCGCCGCGTGGCCGTTCCGTTAGGATAGCGGGCGCCCGCCACCGTCGCCGTGAGCGTGAGGACGTGGGACGTCTCGAACCCGGGGTCCTCGTCGAGCAGCCCGGCGAACGAGCTCAGCATGAGACCGGCGCCAATGAGCAGGACGAGCGAGAGGGCGATCTCGAAGACCGCGAGCACGCGCAGGGCGCGATGTTGTTCGCGGCCCTTCCCTGCTCCCCGGCCGCCGCGCAGCGCCTCCTGTGGGTCGACCGTCGTGTTGCGCCACGCCGGCGCCGCGCCGCAGCCGAGGCTCACGACGAGCGCCATCGCGATCCCGAAGCCGATCACGCGCCAATCGACGCCGAGCCCCGCGAGCTGCGGCATCTGTTGGGCGGCCAGCGCGCCGATGGTCCGGACGCCGATCGCCGCCAGCCCAAAGCCGACCACCGCGCCTAACGCTCCGATGATCAGGCTCTCCAGGATCACAGGCCGCATGACGTGCCAGCGCGCGGCTCCGAGCGCCGTACGGACGGCCATCTCGCGCCGGCGATGCACGCCGCGCGCCAGCAGCAGCGCGGCCACGTTCGTCGCCGCGATGAGCAGCACCATGCACACCGCGCCGAACAGCAGCAGCAACGGCGTTCGCACCGTGCCGGCGCTCTCCGCCACCAGCGGCGCCACGCGCACGTTCTCGTCCTTGAGCTGCGGATACTGCGCCACCAACCGCGCGAACAGCGAGCGCAGCTCCGTCTGCGCCGACGCGGGCGTCGCGCCGTCCGTTAGGCGGCCCACCATCAGGAGGAAGTTGTTGCCGCGGTTGGCGAGCTGCGGCGGCGTGAGGCGGATCGGCATCCACACGTCCGCCTCCAGCATGTTGCCGCCCTGCGGGATGCGGAAACGCGGCGGCATCACGCCGATGATCGTCGTCGGCGTCCCGTCGATGTCCACCGTGCGCCCAACGACAGACGGCTGCGCGTGGAATTTCTGTCGCCAGAATTCGTTGGAAAGCACCGCCACCAGCGGCGCGCTCAGTTGGTCATCCGCGGGACCGATCAACCGGCCGAGCTCGGCTCGGGCGCCGAGCATCGGGAAGAGCCCGCCCGTGACGAAGTGCTCGGACGCTTCGACCGTTTCGGTGCCGAGGCCGACGAGCGCCGACCCCGAGCTGATAGCCGACAGTGCCTGGATGCTGCGGGACTCGCGCGCCAGATCTTCATAGTTGGCCGGCGACTCCGGCCAGGTGCCCATGGGTCCGGTCTGCGGCGTGATGCGGTGCACGGCGACGAGCCGGCCGGGGTCGCGCATCGGCAGCGGCTCGAGCAGCGCTCGGCTGACCGCGCTGGCGACGGCCGTCGTCCCGCCAATCCCCAGGCCGAGGCACAGGAGCGCGGAAATGGTCATCACCGGGCTGCGGGCAAGACTGCGCCCGGCCGCGCGGAGCTCGACTCCCAACGACACCATGGTTCCTTCCGGCAAGGACTGAGGCTTGGACAACCGCATTGCGCGGAACGTTGCCCGCCCTACCGGACGCGGCCGAGGTCGGCAAGTTGGCCGGTGTGATGATCATAGGCACCAGGCGTCGGCACCGGGCGTCGCGGGAACGACCGACCGGGCGGCGCCGGCGTCGATCGCTCTGGCGCGTGCGGGATCGATCGACGCGGCCCGTCTACCGCCTATGGCATGACGCGTCTCCCCCGGAACGTCAGGACGACGTGCCTAACCGACGCTGGATCGCTCGCGCATCGGCGAGGTGCTGGCGCACCACCGGCAGCGTGCGCTCGACGAGCTGCTTCGTCGGGCCGGTCGCGTCGCCGCGCACAGCATCGAGGCTGTGCAGGAGCTGCGTGTGAAAATCGACCTCGGACGACATCAGCAGTCGGTCGCGCGGCGCACCGGGTTTCGTGGCGTCCAACCGGTCGATCATCCGCCTGGCCATGTCCGCGGTTGCCGTATCGTGCGGCGCCAGTTCCGGCGTCACTTTCGCCTGAGACGCCGTGGACTTCACTTCGTCCATGTGCTTCGTGTGCGCCGTCACCATTCGTTCGGCGAAATGCTTCACCTGCATATTCTTCGCGCTGTCGGCGCCTGTTTTGGACATCGCGACCTCGAGCGAATCGCCCTGCATGATCGCGGCGAGGATGTTTGCGTTAGACATTGCCGGCGCGGGCGCACGCGCGGCGCCCAGCATGGCCGCGGCACCGGCGGCGACACTCGCCACGGCCAGATATTTCGCAATGCGAAGCTGCATAACCCACCTCTCCCCTGCGCGGGGTGCTCTGCGTGATTCGAACGACCTTCGACAGAGCGACGCGGGCAATATGCGGACCCTGGATGGCCGCGCATGCGAGCACTCGAACACAAAAAAACCAGACTCGGCACGGGCCGGCGCGCATCCAGGCCGGCGATGCTGTGGCCGCTACGCCGCCGGTGCGATCGCGAGCACCCGGAGCGGACTCCCGCTGCCATTGACGAGCTTGAGCGGCGCGGCGATCACCACGGCGCCCGTCGCCGGCAGCTGGTCGAGATTGCAGAGACTCGCCAAGCCGAACTTGCCGTTGCCGTGCATCGTCGAATGGTTCGGGAACGGCGGCTGGAAGGTGCCCGCCTGCCCGGCGTCGGTGCCGACGGTCTCGACGCCCACGCCTAACACATCGCGGTCCGTGGCCAGGAGCTCGGATGTGCTCTGGTGAAAGCCCGGGCTGTGCGGGCCGTCCGATTTCACGTTGAGGAATTTTTCCGATTCCGTGCGCGTGCTCCAGCCGGTGCGCAGCAGCACCCATGCGCCGCGCGGAATGCGGCCGTGCTCCTTCTCCCAGGCCACGACCTGGTCCGGCATGAGGAGGAAGTCCTCGTTCCGCTCCACCTCGGCGGTCACATCGATCACGCACGCCGGGCCGATGAATCGGCGCGCGGGAATGGTGTCACAGCGGTTGTCGGGCAGGTCCTTGCCCGTGACCCAGTGCACCGGCGCATCGAAGTGCGTGCCCGTGTGCTCGCCTAACCGAATGGCGTTCCAGTACCACGCCGGCCCGCGGTCGTCGTAGCGCGAGATCACTTCCATCGCCACGCCGGGCGACGACGCGAAGATCGGCGGCAGCCCGATCACCGGTGTCTCGGGACCGAGCGGCTGCGTGAGATCCACCACCTTGAGTTGGCCCGCGTCCAGCGCGGCGACGAGATCGGTGAGCACGGACATCGATCGATACCGGTAAGGCGTTGAAGTCTGCGGCGCGTCACACGCCGGCGAAGATGCGGAACACTTCCGTCAAGAGCCAATAGATGCCGACACCCAAAATGATCACGGGAATCCCGTAACGAATCCAGTAGAAGGCCCACATCGGCACCGGCCGCTCGCCCGCGCCGAACAGCTCCGCGAGGGCGGCGCTCCGCGTCATGCACCACGCCACAGTCACCACGGCAAGCAGCGAGCCCAGCGTCTGCATGCCCGACCCGAACGTGAGGTCCCAGGGGACGAAGATCGCGTTGTTGACCATGGGCGGAACGGCCAGCACCAGACACGCGAGCGACATGACCCACACGGCGCGCGCGCGCGTGAGGCGCGTGTTGTCCGTTAGGCCCGCGACCAGCACTTCCACCGCGCCGATGTCGGACAGATAGCCGGCGCCGAAAAGACTGATGAAGAAGAGGCAGCCGAACAGCCAGCCCGCGGGCATCGCGCCGAAGACCCTCGGCAGCGTCGTGAAGATGAGGCCAGGGCCGGACGCCGGCTCGAGATGAAACGCGAACACGGCCGGGATCACGGCGAGCCCGGCGATGAGCGACGAGCCCGTGTCGCCGAGCACGGTCCACCACGCCGGACTCGCCAGGTGCTGGTCGGCGTGGAGGTACGAGCCGTACACCACCATGAACGTCCCGCCCAACGACAGCGCGAAGATCGCATGGCCGATGGCGGCCGCCATCACGTTGGCGGTGAGATCGGAAAACCGGAACTCCAGCAGGTACCACCGGACACCTTCCATCGCGCCGGGCAGCGTGAGCGCGCGGACCATGACGACGATCGTCACGATCGTCATCGCGGGCAGCACGATGATGCTCACGAGCTCGATGCCTCGCCTCACGCCCCGGATCAGCACGACCGCGCACGCGAGGAGCACGACGGCCGTACAGATGAGCTGCAGCACGAACGATCGCAGCACGAATCCGTGCTGCGGCGGCAGGATTGCCGCGGCGTCGAACGGGAGGTGCGCCGCGACCGCCACCTGGCCGATGGCATAGTAGAGCACCCAACCGATGACGGCCGAGTAGTAGCCGGTGGCGGCAGTGACGACGAAGAAGAGAAACCAGCCGACGTACTTGCCTAACGGCAGGCCGCCGCGCTCGAAGGCGCCCACCGGTCCGCGCCGGGTGCGGCGGCCGAGCGCGAATTCCGTCATCAGGGCCGGCACGCCGATGATGATCGAGACGAGCGTGTAGAAGAGCACGAACGCGGCGCCGCCGAACTTCCCCACCATGTACGGAAACCGCCAGACGTGTCCGAGGCCGATGGACACGCCGACGATCGTCATGAGTCCGCCTAACCGTGAGGCGAAGGTCTCGCGGGCGTCGGTCACCGGCCCGGCGCGAGCTCGGCGAGGAGGTCGAGGGCGCGGTCCACGTCCTCGATCGTGGTGAAGAAGTGCGGCGCCAGACGCAGGACCTCGCCGCGCGCGGTCGGCAGCACGCCCCGCGCGCGCATCGCACTTTCGACGGCGCCGGGATCCGGCACGAGGAAGGCCGTCGTCGCCGTCTTGCGCGTCATGTCATCGGCGCCGTACAACCTCAGTCCGCGCGACCGGCCGCCCTCGATCAGGCGCTGGCCGAGCACCTCGTGCCACGCGCGGATGTTCGCCGGCCCGATCGTGTTGATCATCTCCATCCCCGCGCGCGCGACGTATGCGCTCATCACCGGCGGCGTGCCGGTGTCGAACCGGCTGGCCGTGGGCGACCAGTCGAGCGCGCGCGCCGTCGACGCGAACGGATCGGCGCGCCCGAACCAGCCGGTGACGGTCGGATGCAGCGACCCGACCACCTCGGGCCGCACATACAGAAAGGCGATGCCGGGCATGCCCATGAGAAACTTGAGATTGCCCGATGTCAGGAAGTCGACGCCTAACGCGCGCACATCCACCGGCACGACGCCGAGCGTCTGGTACGCATCCACGAACGAGAGGGCGCCTGCATGGCGCGCCTGCGCGGCGATGCGACGCACGTCCTGGATGAACCCGTTGGCGTAATATCCGTGGCAGGCCGAGACGAGCGCGGTCTGATCGTCGATGAGCGTGTCGTATGCCGTCGGGTCGATGGTTCCGTCGCACACCCGGGCGAACGAGACGCGTGCGCCGCGCGGCGCCTGCGCGAGCCACACGTGCGCCACCGTCGGAAATTCGGCGTCGCTGACGGCGATGCCGTGGCGGCGGCCCGAGAGATCGAGCGCACTTGCGACGGCGCTCGCCGCCTCCGAAACGGAGCTGAACACCGCGATGTCCGTCGGCGCCGCCCCGATGAGCGTGCTGAACTCCGCTTTCGCGAGCGCGACTTCGGCGAGCCAGGTGTCCCAGTCCATTCCCCGCTCGTTCCACGAGTCGAGGTAGCGCTCGGCCGCCGCGCGGGTCGCGACGGTCTGCGGCGCCTGAGAGCAATTGTTCATCGGGATGCACGACGCGAGCAGCGGAATGCGCGCCCGCCAGGCGTCGAGGTCGTACGCAGGACCTTCTCCCGCGGCGCTCACGCGGAGCCGCCGGAGCGCGCGCGCGATTGAATCCAGCGGCGGAAACGGAACGCGTTTTCGCCTAACTGCAGATCCATGCCGTAGTGGTCGGGTCCGACCGCCGCGACCTTGGCGACGATGACGCTTAGCTCGTGCCCCTCGATCGCCGTCAGAAACGCCTCGCCGAATTCCAGCGTCGTCACGGTCTGCGCGACGTGCGTGATCCCCGCGCCGCGCGCGATCGCGTCGAGGTCGGTGACGCCCGAGGATGTCTGGGATTCGAAGCCGCCCGTCGACAGCAGACTGCCGTTGTCGAAAATCACGTGGATCAGATTTCTGGGCCGATATCTCGCCAGCGTGGCGAGGGTGCCGAGGTTCATGAGCACCGAACCATCGCCATCGAGCACGACGACGCGCTCGTTAGGCAGACTCATCGCCAGGCCCAACCCGATCGACGATGCCAGCCCCATCGCGTGCTGCAGATAGAAAAAGTTCTCGCGGTGGCCGAGGTTGTAGAGCTCCTGCGCGCACGCGCCCATGATCGTCACCACGAGCTTGTCCTCGAGCTCGGGATAGATCATCTGCAGACACTCCGCGCGCTCCATCAGTCCTCCATCAGGTCGCGCGTCAGCAGGAGCGCCACCGGCGACAGGGAGCTCTGCGAGAAGGTCCACGCCTCGCGAATCTGTTTGGCCACCCTCTGCGGATCGCGCGCGAATTCAAATGGAATCTCGAGTGCGCGCAATACCGCCTCGGTGACGATCCCTCCCCGCGTGTGCCACGGATACGGCTCGCCCCAATGGCCGCGCATCGCGATGAGCATGCACAGCGGAATGCGATACAACTGGGCGAGCGACACGATGCCGTTGATGGCGGCGAGAAAGCCGTGGTTCTGCATGAGCAGAATGTGCGGGGTCCCGGCGAAGTAGGCGCCGGCGGCGATGCCAATCGCCTCTTCCTCCTTGGCCACCTGCAGCAGCTGGACGTCGGGGTCATCCTCGGCCCGCTGGAGGAGCGGCCCGAGCCAGGTTTCCGGCAGGGCGGAGATGGACGTGATCCCGGCGGCCTTGATGCCGTCGAAGATGACCTTGCTGTTGTCGTAGGAGACGGTCATCGCGCGAGCGCTTCCTGGAGACCGGGAAGTATCGCGCGGGGGACACATCGTGTCGAGGCGGCCGGCCCGCCGCCGCAGACCTCTGTCCGAGCAGCATCGGAGAGTTTTTGCCTACTTTGTAGGCAAAAACTCCATGATGATGCCGTAGGGGGTCCCGGGCGGCGCCGCCGTGGGCGCCGTCACGCCAAAACCGGAGGCCGGCCGCCTACCGCCGCTACTGCCTAACGTCTGCCGGCGTACAGCCGAAGCGTCACGCCGTGCTGGCTCGCGCTGGCGCGGGTTGGCGTAATGATCAAGCGTTCACCCCGCGCCGATCGACCCTCGTCACAGGGCGCGAACGAGTGCGATTAGCCCGGCGACCAAAATGGCGATCCCGGCGCCTAGGATGAGGTAGGCAAATGGCGACGCGCCCGGATACAGGACCGAGATCGAGTGTTCGCGCGGATCGTACGAGACCGGGATCGTCTGACCCGGCCGCAGCTCGTCCTCGTGAATCAGGCGAAGCAGCGACGCCGGGCCAGGCTCGTACAGCGTGCAGCCGCGGAAGGTCTTTCCGTTTACCATGTAGTCGTAGTCGACTACAGGCATTTGCTCTTCTTCGACCATCGCGCCAGGTACCGCCGGAATGAGCTCGCCGACCGTCGCGAGCTCATCCTGGTTGGAGCGAACGCGTCCAATCGTGCGCGGCCAACGGAGACTGGCATGCGCGCGCATGGTACTTGGCAGAAAACCAATCAGCGCGACGATCCCGACACCGACCAGGTAGAGCGGGAAGGCAAAGTTGGACGGATGGATGTCGACGGGAAGGGAGTGTGGCATACGTCGACGTCAGTCCGCCGCCAGTTCCGGCGCCGAGGGACGCCGCGGCAACACGTCGACCTGTTCCAGCGGTTCGATGTCCGGTTGCCCGTCCGCTGCGCCTAACCCGTGCATCCGGCGCGCCGAGCTCAGCACCCGCGACTCGAGTGAGCCGACGGCGTCGTTGTACGCCTCCACCGCGCCCGTGAGCCCGCGCTGGAGGCGCGCGAAATGCTCGGCCAGCGTCGCGATGCGGCGATACAGTTCGCTCCCCACGTCGCGAATCGCCGCCGCGTTCCGTGCGATGCGCTCCTGCTGCCACCCGTACTGCGCCGACTTGAGCAGCATGACGAGCGTAGTCGGCGTGGCAGGCACCACGCCGCGGGCAACGGCGAACTCGAGCAACCCTGGATCGCGCTGGCACGCCTCGCTCAAGATCGACTCGCCGGGCAGGAACATCACCACGAAAGGCAGAGCGTCGGTCATCCGCTCCCCGTACTTTTTCTGGGAAAGGATCTCGACCTGCGCGCGCAGCTGCCTCGCGTGCTTGTCCAGGAGCGCCGAGCGACGGTCGTCATCCGTTGCTTCCGCGGCGCCGACGAACGCATCGAGCGGCGTCTTCGCGTCGACGACCACCCTCTTGTCGCCCGGCAGCCTCACGACGAGGTCCGGCCGGACCGTGCCGTCGTCGTCGCGAATCGTCTGCTGCAGGTCGAAATCGCAGTGCTCGAGCATGCCTGCCAGCTCGACCACCCGCCGGAGCTGCAGCTCGCCCCACTGTCCGCGCACATGCGGGGTGCGGAGCGCGTGCACGAGCCGCTGCGTTTCTTCGGTGAGCTGCAGCTGGCCCTCCACCATCGCCCGCAACCGCTCCTGCAGTTCCGCGTTCCCGGCCGCCCGGTCTCTGCCTAACGACTGAAGCTGTTCGTCCACGCGCGACAAGCCGTCCTGCAGCGGCTCGAGCAGCGCACGGCTGTTCGCCACCAGCGCGTCGGCCGAGAGGGCGGCGAAGGCGTCGCGCGCGCGCGCATCCGTCTGCGCCGTGTGCTCTCCGAGCGCTCTCGTCAGCCGGCGCTCCGCGTCCCGCTCGGCCAGATACGTCGATGCCGCCTGCTGCGCGTGCGCGAGCTCGTTCCGCACGCGCTCGGCTTCCGTTAGGAGCGCGCTGCGTTCGCGCTCGCGCTCACCGAGCAGCGCACGCGCTTCGGCCGACCGCGACCGCGCCGCCATCCACGCGATCACGCCGCCGACGACCGCACCGGCGAGACCCGCCCACAACAGCGACCATTCGCTCACGACGCTGCTCCTGGAGACCGGGCTACGGGCCCGAACGCGCGAAGCGATACGTCTGCGGCGCCGGGTTCCAGCGTGATGTCGTGAGAGTCAGCGTGTCGCGATGCACCGACATGGGTTCGGTGATGTCATTCAAGTTCACCCATTCGAGTTCCGTTCCGTTGTCGAGCACCGTGACCGTATCCACGTTTGGAAGTTCCGTCGTATCAACCGATATCCGGAAATCCGTCGTGAACGTTCCGGTCGTACCGTTCTCCGGTATGAACAATGTGGCGTGGTCAATGAGGAACACCGCGTCGATACCGGCAATTGGGCCAAAGGTGTCGGGCAACGCCGCTCCGTTCACCGACACGAGCGACCAGGTGCCATCGAACGACGGCGTCTGCGGGCCGGTTGAGCTCGAACAGGCGACTGCCGTCGCGGCCAGGGCCAACACGATCAATTTCACGTTCCCTCCACGCCGGGGGCCAGTATGGTGCCGCCTAACAAACTATAACGACCCGGCTCGAGCTGCCAGATGCAGGGCTGTTCCATGAATGATCGGGCGTTCAGCCGGGCCAAACGCGTCACGGTTTCAACCAGCTGTCCAACGATACCTGCCAGATGTTCGCCAGCCCGTTGTTCCACGCATCCATCATCGCGAGCCCCTTCTCCGGTGTAATCCCGCTCTGCGCTCCGGTCGGCACCTCGCGCCGCGACGAAAAGTAGAGCGTCCGGTGATCCGGGCCTAACCGCGACTCGATGTCGTTCGACTGCGGCGGGCTGATTGCCGCACCCATGAACTCCGGCCGTCCCCACGCCGTGCCCTGCTTCTTCGCAATGAACAGCGACGTGCCGTTCGCTTTCATTCGTCCCGACGAGAACACGAGGAACGACTCGTCCGGCGCCACGGCGGGATCGTAGTCACCGACGCTGTCGCCGGCGTCGATGGGCACGGCCACCGGCGTCTCGTACGCACCATTCGAGAACTGGGCGCGAAAGATGTGAAACCTCGCTTGGGCACCCACCGGCTTCATGAAGTACAGGCTCCCATCCGCCGCAACACTCGGCGAGAAGATGGACCCGTTGCTGTTGATGACGTCGGGGAGGCGATGCGGCGCGCCCCATCCGTTAGGCGTGCGGTCCACCCGCCACAGGTTCCCGCCGACGCCCGGCTGGGCCGCGCCATTATAATACGCGTCGATCGCCGTGCCGTCCGGCGTCGCAGGGCGATTCGATGCAAAAATCAGGTACGACCCGTCCGGCGCCATCGTTGCTTCGAGATCGCGCCACGTGCCCGAAAAGGGAGCGATCGACGGGTCCGTCCACGCACCCCGCGACCAGTGCGACACGAGAATCACCGATTGCGACGAATTCGCGCGCGTAAAGACCACGGTCTTGCCGTCGGGTGTGAACGCCGGAGAGAGATCGTTCGCCGGCCCCGAGATCACGCCGGGCGCGAACACCGTCGGTTGGGCATCCTGGCTCGGCCCCGGCGCCGCCCAGAGCGCGAGCGCCGCCATCGCGGCGCACACAGGTGCGACAGACATCGACCTCACGTTAGGCGTCTCCCTCGTCATCAACCGGCGTCGACCGTCGCTCGCCGGCCGATATCCGATGCCGGCACGCCCGGCGCCGCGATCTTTTTCGCCGGGATACCCTCGGCAACCACCAGACAGGCGGCGGCCAACGCCACGGTGAACAAGAATTCCCCCCAGTTCGACGGCAGCCTTGGTTTCGTGATCACCGCGGGCACCCAGACCAGCAGCGCGAACACGCTGAGCATCGCGCCCTCGGCTGCCGCCGACAGACGCGGATAGATCGAGAACAGCACGCCCAACCCGGCGAGGAATTGCGCGGCGCCCATCGCGTCCGCCCAGAACTTCGGGTACGGCAGCCAGGACGGCACCAGCGTCACGGTGCGCGCAGCAAACTCGAAGAAATGCGAGAGCCCAAACGTCGGCACGGAGAGGCCGATGAGAATTCGGGCGCACGGAATCGCGTATTGACGAGTGAGCGCGTCCAGGGTCGAGCCCGGCCTCAAATCCGCATACCACGCAAACAGCACCAGCGCGCCGGCCGCCGGCACCGCAATCTCGCCGACGAGAAACCAGGCAATTTCCCGCCCCGGCTCCATGATCGGAACCGGCACCCGCGTCAGCGTCCACAGCAGCATGAACGGCAGGAGAATGCGAATCGAAACGCGCGACGAGCGCTCGAACAGAAGACCCGCGCCGGTGGCCAGCATGAGCACGCCCGCGGCGTACGCGATGCCGTTGGGCGACGGCACCCACGCCGGCGGCTTGTCGGCGACGAGCACCCCGAAGCCATAGACGAGCGCCAGGACGCCCACGCTCATCATGCCGATCGCGTAATAGACGCGGACCAGCTGCCGGGTTCGGCTGCCTGTGTGCGACACGTCTGCGTTGGTCATGTGGTCAACCGGCGTCGAGCGCCGCGCGAGGGTCCACTCCGGATGCACGCACCGCCGGCAGCACGCAGGCCAGCGCGGTCGTGCCTACCAATAGCAGCACCACGGCGACCAGCGTCAGGGGGTCGGCAACGCTCACCTGGTAAAGCATCGATCGCAGCAGCCGCCCCGCGATCAGCGCCAGCACGACGCCCGCCACCATCCCGACGCACGCAAGCATGAACCCGTCGACGAGCACCATCCGGACGAGCTGTTCGCGCGTGGCGCCGAGCGCGGTGCGCAGACCGAATTCCTGGCGGCGTTGGTGCACCATGAATGCGATCACACCATACAGGCCGATCATGGCCAGCGCGAGGGCCATCACGCCAAACGAGCTCATGACCAACGTCGCGAACCGCGCATTCGCACTGGCGTCGCTCACCAGTTCGTCGATGGTGCGGATGCGCGCGAGCGGAATGTCGGGATCGACCGACGCCACCGCCCGGCGGATCGCCGCCACCAGCCGCGTCGGGTCACCCGAGCTCCGCACGACGAACTGCATCGTCGAGAACGTCGGATACGGGTCCTGCGTGTAGGGCACGAACATCTCGGGCCTCGGGCCTTCCGTTAGCGAGTACCGCTTCATGTCCGCCGCGACGCCGACCACCGTTATCCACGTCACCATTTTCTGCGTGCCCAGATGGATCCGTTTGCCGATTGGATCCTTGCCGGGCCAGAGCCATTGCGCCATGGATCGATTCACGACCATGACGGGCTGGGACTGCTCCTGATCCGCCGCCGTGAAATCGCGCCCCTCGATGAGCGGTGTGCCGAGCGCGGCGAAGAGGCCGGGACTGGCCACGGTGTACTCGACGATCGGCTTCGCGTTGTTCGCCGTTAGTCGCGGGTCGGCGTCGGCGTCCGGCGTGAAGACCGTCGATTCCTGCGCGCCGCTCATGGGCAGCGGCTTGCCGATCGCCACCGCCTTGACCCCGGGGATGGCGCTGATGCGGGCGAGCGCATCGCCAATGAAGGCGACCGATTTCGGGTGCAGCATGCTCGTCGGCAGTTGCTTCTCGGGATAGTGCAGTGGCGGCAGCGTCACCTCGAACGTCAATCCATGCGGCGCCGAAAAGCCGAGGTCGCCGCCTAACTCGTGCGTCAGGCTGCGGACGAGCAGACCCGAGCCGATGGCCAGCATCACCGACAACGCCACCTCGGCGGCCACCAGCGCGCGGCGCAGCTTCACCGAGAGCGCGTCGCCGCCGGTTTTCCTGCCGCCCTGTCGCAGCGCGTCGGCGAGATGGATGCGGCTCGCCCGCATCGCCGGCGCGAGACCGAACAGCACGCCCGCGATGAGGGTGACGACGATGGCGACAATCGTGACGCGCCAATCGAATGTGATGTCGGCCAGCCGCGGCAGGCGCGACGGGCCTAACGTGCGCAACAGCGAGATCCCGAACACGCCGGCCGCGGTGCCGAGCACGCCGGCGATGCCGGTGATGAGCATCGCCTCGAGCAGCAGCACGCGCGCGATGCGCGACGTCGACGCCCCGAGCGCGGCGCGGATGGCCAGCTCGTGCCGGCGCGACTGCAGGCGCGCGAGCAGCAGCTGCGCCGCGTTGACGCACGCAATCATCAGGAGCACCGCAGCCGCGCCGAAGAGGCTGAAGAGCATCGGTTTCACGTCGCCGACGACCTGCGTCCGCAGCGGAATCGCCCGCGTGTTCCACCATCCCCTGCCCTGCGGAACCAGGTCGTCCTGGATGCGCGAGATGTGGTCGAGATCCGCTTGCGCCTGTGCTAACGTAACGCCGGGCCGCACGCGACCGATGCCCGCGAGCTCGGATGGCCCGCTCACCGGCGGTTTCATCGGAATCCAGAGTTGCGTGGCCTCGGGCATCTGGAAATCGCCGGGCATTTCAGCTCCGCGGGGAAACGCGAATCCCTCCGGCCCAACGCCGATGATCGTATACGGCTCGGCGTTCAGCGTGATGGTCGTGCCGATCACGTGCGGGTCGCCGCCGAATCGCTGCTTCCATAATGCCCAACTCACGACCACGACGTGATCTCTGCCCGGCGTTTCCTCGGCGGCCACGAACGCGCGCCCGAGCGCCGGCCTCACGCCAATGGTACTGAAGAATTCCGACGTCACCTTGACGCCGTTGAGCCGCTCCGGCGAGGTCGTGTTGCCGAGGTTGTACAGGCGCGGCTCGAAGGCCGAGATGCTCGAGAAGACGCGCCGTCGTTCGCGAAGCGTGTTCACCAGCAGCCCGTCGATCGGCTGCTCGGAGAAGCCGAGACTGAGCTGGGGATAGCTACCCCAGATGAGCACGACCTGCTCCGGGTGCGCGAACGGCAGCGGCCGCAACAGAATACCGGACACGACGCTGAACATGAGCGTCGTCGCCGCAATGCCTAACGTGAGTACCAGGATCGTGACGGCGCTGAACGCCCGGTGGCGCGCGAGCGATCGGAGCGCGAAGTGCAGGTCGCCGCCGAGCGAGTCGCGGATCGGTGCGGAGGGAATGCTGTGCACGTTGTGGAGCGCCTCCTTCACCGAGGCAATCGGCCCGAAGTCGCGTTCCGCCTTGGCGCGGGCGTCGGCCGCAGTCATGCCGCGCGCGACGTTCAGCTCCGTTTGCATCTCGATGTGTGCGCGCAGCTCGTCGTTCAGGTCCTCGTCCACGGCCCGCGGTGCGAGCAGCAGGCGAACGTTACGAAGCACTTCGCGGATGGTCGGCATGGATCCTCACCTGATCTGCAGGATGAGGTCGACGGCGCGCGAGTAGCTGCGCCAGACCTGCGTCTCTTTCGTTAGGCACTGGCGGCCACGGGCGGTGATCTTGTACAGGCGCACGCGCCGCGCCGTGGACGACCTGGTCCACTCCGCGTCCACCAAACCGCGGCCCTCCAGCCGGTGGAGCGCCGGATAGAGCGAGCCCTGATTGACCGTCAGCAGCTGCTCGGAGATCTCGTTGATGCGCTGCGAGATATCCCAGCCGTGGCGCGGGCCCAGGGACAGGATCTTGAGGATGAGCAGGTCGAGGGTGCCTTGCAGGAGCTCGGTCGGCGATTCCATGCGTGTCCTCCGGGTGTGCAGGACACGATGCATGCCGTCTTGTAGAATGTCAACAACGGGGCCGGCGCTGGCGGGCTCAGCCTCGCGCGGGCGCCGGCCGGTCCGGCATGAAGGCGCCCACGGCCGCCAGCCAGGCGAACCCGCCGACGCGAGTGATCGGAACCGCGGCCGTCAACGGAATGACGAGCAGTCCTAACGCAGACAGCGCGCCGGTTGCCGCGAGCAGGAATCCCAGCCGGATGACCCAGGTCGGCAAGACACGGGCGCGCCGAATCGAGACCGACACGCCGCCCGCCATGAGTCCCATGCCGACCGCGAAGGCCGGTCCGCCCGAGAGAAAGACGAGGAAGTGCAGCGTGTGCGCGACCGGCAGTGATGCCGCAGCGTCGGGGACCGAGAGCATCCAGAGGAAGAGGGCGGCAGCGGCGAGACCGCCGGAGGCCGCGAGGCCGCCGGCGAACGCGGCGTGCACGCCCGGGTCGCGGAGGCCGAGCGATCGGAGCCGCGACACGACGACGGCCGTGTAAATGACTAACGGCAAGGACGACACGAAGCAGAAGAGCGCGCTCACGCGCACCGCATCCGGATTCGCGGCGAAGAAGCCGCGCGAAATTTCGGCCGGCCCGAACGGATTGAGCACACCCATGCCGTTCACCGGCAGCTCGTGCGGCAGCACCGTGATCGCGCCCACGCCGATGATGACCAGCAGCATGTAGCTGACGGCTAACGCGATCAAGGGCGTCGCCTGTTCGCGGCGAAGGTCAGAGGTCGGTCGCACAGTGAGGAATCGGAAAGAGGAGTCGGCAGGCTACCGGATCGACCTTGACAATCGGGCCCCGATGCCGAATGTCAACGGTCGAGCGGACGCGGCCTTGCGGCCGCGTCCCGTTCGGCGCATCTCCCGACCGCAGAGCCGTCGAAAAATCCACGTGAGGATTCCCATGCGCATCCATCCGGTGGTCATCGCTCTCGGCGTCCTTGCACTCGCCGCCGCGTGCGGAAAGCACAAGGCCAAGGACGACACCAACGCGCAGATCGCGGAGCTGTCGAAGAAGTTAGGCTTACCGATCGACACGTCGGGCGCTCCGCAGAACACGGAAGGCGATCCGTGCTCGCTCCTCGACCCGGCCCAGGTGGCCGCGGCGATCGGTCCGCTCGCCGCGCCGCCCTACCGCGGCAGCTATAAGCCCGAGCGTGGCTCCGATTCGTGCCGGTACGACACCAGAAATCACCGGCGCCTGCTGGTGAGCGTGGATTGGAACGGCGGCAAGATCGCGATGAAGATGGTCGGCATGGGGCGGAGCCTAACGGACCCGCTGGCCAAGCATGGCGAGGAGACGATCGGGCAAACCGTGCTGTCCACGGGCGACACGATCGCCGGCCCCTGGGACGCCGTCGCCGAAGGCCCGATGCAGTGCTGCGATCTGCACGCGCTCAAAGGGGATCAACACGTGGAGATCGACTGGACGGGCACGCGTCTCTCGATGACGGGCGCGGCCAAGCTGCTTGATTCGGCCGTGGCGCACCTGGCAAAACCGCTGGCGATCAACGGCAGCGCGCCGGCCGCGATGGCATCAGGCGATTCGCTGTACGCCGCCGACGCGAAAGACAGCACGGTCAACATATGCCAGCTCCTGCCACAGCCAGTCGTCGAGGCGATCATCGGCCGGAAGCTCTCGGCGCCGCCCGAGCCCGGCCAAGCCGGCGGCGCAAGCGGCGGACGCTTGTGCACGTACACGACGACCATGATCGGGAGCACGAATTTGCGCCAGCGGTTCGAGCTGGAACTCAGGGACTTTCACGATGGCGCGGCGGACTTCGCCACGGATCAGCACACCATCGGTATCGCGGGTCGGGCCATGCGCCGGCAGATCACCGGCGACACGATCATGCCGCCCACGGACACCTCGGAATATCCCCTCGGGCCCTGGGACGAAGCGGGGCCGAGCACGTCGATGGGCTACGAGGCGGTGAAAGGGCCGAACCTGATCAGGGTCGGGGCGTTAGGCGAGAGGAAGACGGCGCTGGCGTTGCTGGCCAAGGCCGTGACCTCGATGCCCTGAACCGAGCGGCCGGCCGCCACCCGTCGAACCAAGGGGATGACCGCGGCATCATGGAGTTTTTGCCTACAAAGTAGGCAAAAACTCCATGATGCCCGGCGGAGGCACCCCTCCCCGGCACCAGCGCTATCATTCACGATCCTCTTCGTGAATGGACCAGCGGCATGGCCGAACCAACGGCATTGGGAGGGCATGACGAGGCCGGCCACACGGCGTTCGCCGTGCTGTGCGCCATCAGCTTTTGTCATCTGTTGAACGACATGATGCAATCGCTGCTGCCGGCGATTTATCCCATGCTCAAGACCTCGTTTGCGCTCGACTTCGTGCAGGTGGGGCTCGTCTCGTTCACCTACCAGGTGACGGCGTCCCTGCTCCAGCCGCTCGTCGGCTCGTACACCGACCGCAAACCCAAGCCCTACTCGCTCGCCGTCGGCATGACCTTCACGCTGCTCGGCCTGCTGCTCCTGTCCGGCGTCAACCGCTTCGGATTGCTGCTCGCCGCGGCGGCGACGGTCGGCATCGGCTCGTCGGTGTTTCACCCCGAGTCGTCGCGGGTTGCGCGGATGGCGTCCGGGGGCCGCCTCGGGTTCGCCCAGGCGTTCTTCCAAGTGGGCGGCAATGCGGGCTCGGCGTTAGGCCCGCTGCTCGCCGCGTTCATCGTGCTGCCGTTCGGCCGGCATAGCGTCGCCTGGTTCTCCATCGCCGCGCTCATCGGCATTTTCGTGCTGTATCAGGTCGGCACCTGGTACAAGCACCACGGCACGCGCAAATCCGCCGGGCGAGCGGTCGCGATGGAAGGGCCGCCCGTCTCCAAGCGGATCATCAGACGGTCGCTCGCCGTGCTCATGGCGCTCGTGTTCTCCAAGTACTTCTACCTGGCCAGCCTCACGACCTACTACGAGTTCTTCCTCATCTCGAAGTTCCACGTGTCCGTGCGCTCGGCGCAGATCTATCTGTTCTTGTTCCTCGGCGCGGTAGCCGCCGGTACGATCATCGGCGGCCCGGTGGGCGACCGGTTAGGCCGCAAGGTCGTGATCTGGTGCTCGATTCTCGGCGTCCTGCCGTTCACGCTCGCGCTGCCCTACGCCAACCTCCTCTGGACGGCGATCCTGAGCGTGGTCATCGGCGTGATCCTCGCGTCGGCGTTCTCCGCAATTTTGGTGTACGCGCAGGAACTGGTGCCGGGAAAGGTCGGCATGATTTCGGGACTCTTCTTCGGCCTCGCATTCGGCATGGGCGGCATCGGCGCGGCCGTGCTGGGCTGGATGGCGGACCACACCGGCATCGACTTCGTCTACAAAGTCTGCTCGTTCCTGCCGGCGATGGGACTGCTCACCGCGCTCCTGCCTAACTTGAAGACCGCGGCGCAACGGGAGCGGCGCGAGAGCCTGGCCGCCGCGTCGCAGCGCGCGTGAGCGTCATCTGTCCAGCCTCTTGCGAATGGACCGCAGCTCGCGGCGCCGCGCAGCGCCCACCTTCGGATACGACATCTTGAGATCGTCGAGCGTGTCGACGACGATCTGCGAAACGATCAACCTCGCGTTCTCCTTGTCGTCCGCGGGAACGACATACCACGGCGCCTCCTTGGTGCTCGTCGCGCCCAGACAGTCGCCGTACGCATCCATGTAACGCTTCCAGAACTTCCGCTCGTTCAGGTCCGCAACGCTGAACTTCCAGTTCTTGGTCGGGTCGTCGATCCGCGCCAGGAAGCGCTTCCGCTGCTCGTCTTTGGACAGATGGAGATAGAACTTGATGATCCGCGTCCCATTCCGGTGCAGGTGCTGCTCGAGGTGCACGATCGACTTGTAGCGCTCGTGCCAGACCCCCTTTGTGCCGCGTGCCTCGTTAGGCAGACCTTCGCCGCGCAGCAGCTCGGGATGGACCCGGACCACCAGGACTTCCTCGTAGTACGATCGATTGAAGATCCCGATGCGCCCGCGCGCCGGCAGGTCCCGCGTCGTCCGCCACAGGAAATCGTGCTGCAGCTCGTCACTGCTCGGATGCTTGAAGCTGAAGACCTGGCAGCCCTGCGGGTTGACGCCCGACATCACGTGCTCGATCACACCATCCTTGCCCGCCGCGTCCATCGCCTGAAAGATCAGCAGGACGGCAAAGCGGTCGGTTGCGTAGAGCAGCTCCTGCAGCGCGCT